>JANMMX010000292.1:0-4561 GCA_031373605.1 Allobosea sp.
GGCGTCGTGCGCTTTTCCGACCTCAGTGGCAACCCGGCTTCACCGCTGGCTGGACCTGGCGTCGAGGAATGCCCGATCATCGTTCCGAAGGCGACGCGCGATGGCTTTGCGGCCGGCCCCATCACCGGCTGGTGGCCACATGGCTTCAACCTGCGCTGCCTGACGATGACCAGCGGCGCGCATGTGCCTGCCCATGTGCGGCACGAGGAAGAGATCATCATGCTGCAATCGGGCACGCTGGAGATCACGACGCCGTCCGGTGTCGTGACGATGGGCGCAGGCGACACCTTCACGACGCCCAAGGGTCTTGCGCGCGCTTTTCGCGCCACCTCCTCGGATGGATGCGTGGCCTATGTCGTGCGTGGCGGCGAAGACGTTGCGCCCGTGCAGTTCCTCGCTCCGAAGGCAGCCTGAGCATGGCCATCAAGACCACCCATGTCGGCTCGCTGCCGCGCTCGGCCATTGTCGCGGACCTGCTGTTCGGGCGCGAGAAGGGCCTGCCTTTCGATGACGCCGCCTATGATGCGGTGATGGTGGAGGCGACTGCCGCCATCATCGCCCAGCAGAAGGCCGTCGGCATCTCGCTGCCATCGGACGGCGAAACTTCGAAAATCTCCTATGCCACCTACATCAAGGACCGGCTGACGGGTTTCGAGGGCGATTCTCCGCGCAAGCCTCCGCAGGATCTGGAGGATTTTCCGGGCTTTCTCGAAAAGCTCGCCAAGGCTGGTGGCACGCCAAGCTATCGTCGGCCGCGCTGCACCGGGCCGATCAAGGTCAAGAACCTGGAGCCGCTGCACAAGGACATTGCTGCGATGAAGGGTGGCATGGTGGCGTGCGGCTACACTGACGGCTTCATGAACTCGGCCAGCCCTGGCGTGATCGCGCTGTTCCAGCCGTCGGATTATCACGCCACACTGGATGCCTACCTGTTCGACATTGCCGATGCGATGAGTGCCGAATACGAGGCCATCGTGGCGTCCGGCCTGATCCTGCAGATCGATGCGCCAGACCTGGGGCTTGGCCGCCACATGATGTACAAGGAACTCGACGAGGCGGGCTTCCTCAAGCGTCTCGCCGTCCATGTCGAGGCGCTGAACCATGGCCTGCGCAATGTGCCGCGTGACCGCGTGCGCATGCATATCTGCTGGGGCAATTATGAGGGCCCGCATACACGCGATATCGCGCTTGGCACCGTGTTGCAGGAGCTGGTGAAGGCCAAGCCGGGCGCATTGCTGTTCGAGGGGGCGAACCCGCGCCACCAGCATGAATGGACCATCTGGCGCGAGCAGAAGGCCCATGTGCCGGATGATCTGGTGCTGATCCCCGGCTGTCTCGATTCCACCACCAACTTCGTCGAGCACCCGCAGCTGGTCGCGCAGCGGCTGGGCCACTATGTCGATGCGGTGGGCCAGGAGCGTGTGGTTGCAGGCACCGATTGCGGCTTCTCGACTTTCGCAGGTTACGGCACGGTCGATCCCGGCATTGTCTGGGCCAAGCTCGGGTCGCTCGTGGAGGGCGCGGGGATCGCGTCACGGTAGACGCTTGCGCGGCGCAACGTTTCAAGCCTTGAAGTAGCCCGGGTTCAGCTCCTTCAGCGTCGGGCTATACGCCAGAGAGCGTGAAAGGTGATCTCGCACGGCACGGCGTGCCGCCTCGGCGTTGCCGGCTTTGATGGCCTGAAATATAGCCTCGTGGTCTTCCACGATCTCGATCATGCGGCCGGGCTTTGGCAGATGAAGCTGACGGATGCGCTCGATATGACCGCTGCGGCGGAGCACCATGTCATAGAGCCCGAGGATATTGGCCGCTTCGAAAAGCCGCCGGTGAAAGGTGCGATCTGCCTCGTTGAAAAGGGCAAGATTGTTCTCGCGCGCGATGCGGCGCTGTTCATCAATCAGCAGTTCAAGACCCAGCAACATCGCACGGTCGGCTGTCTGGCTGATAAGCTCGACAGCCTCCTGCTCCAGCGCGCGACGCAGGAATTGCGCCTGTCTGGCGTGAGCAATGTCGATCAGACTGACGCGTGTGGCGCTCTGGGCCACGATCTCGACCAGCCCCTCTTCACCGAGCCGGATCAACGCATCCCTGACGGGCGTTGAGCTCAAACCGAACCGGGCGCGCAGATCAGTGCGATCAATGAGCGACCCAGGTGAAAGACGGAGCACCAGAATATCTTGCCGGAGCTGTTCATAGACCAGACCTGCGGCGCTGGCCGCAGCGCACTTGGCTGCACCTGAACCTGCACCTTGAATATTCATCAGACCAATTGTTCTGGACATGCCACCCCGATCCACATTCGCCTTTTGCACGCTGGCCCAAGTTTGCACGCGCCCTTTGACTTGTTGCCATTCAGCCAGACTTTCGCAAGCCAGCCAACCGCGCACCTTAACTGATGCATCAGTTGTTGACACGTCGAGCCGCGCGCTGTTAGCTCGAAATTGAACAGCGCATCCAAGCCGCTGAACAAGATCAGGCATCGAGGGAGAAGTCGCCATGACATTACGCTGGAAACCGACGCGCCGCACCGTGCTCGCCGGCGCTGGCGCCGCCCTGGTCACGCGGCCAGCCCTGGCGCAGGCCTGGCCATCGCGACCCATCACGCTCGTCGTGCCATTTCCACCCGGCGGCACGACAGATGTGACCGCGCGGCTGGTGGCGCTCGAGATCGCCAAGCCACTTGGCCAGACCATCATTGTCGAGAACAAGGCAGGAGCAAACGGCAATATCGGCTCGGCGCAAGTGGCCCGCGCGGCGCCTGACGGCTACACGCTGCTGGCGACAGGCGTGGGCTCGAACGCAGTCAACCACGGCATCTACAAATCGATGCCCTATGATTCCAACAAGGACTTTGCCCACATCACCCTGATGACCACCGGCCCCAATGTGCTGGTCGTCAACAAGGATTTCCCTGTGAAGGACCTGAGGGAGTTCATCGCTCATCTGAAGGCCAATCCGGGCAAGTTCAACTATGCCTCGTCCGGCATGGGCGCGTCCGGCCACATGGCAATGGAGCTTCTGAAGCTCAAGGCCGGAATTGACGTGCAGCACGTGCCCTATCGCGGTGGCGCGCCAGCGATGAATGATGTGATCGCGGGCCAGGTGCCGATGATGTTCATCAATCAGGACATGGCCTTCGTTCAGGCGGCGGCCGGGCTGGTCAAGATGATCGGCGTGGCGAGCCTTGAGCGCAATGCGGCGGCGCCCACGACACCGACCATCGCGGAGCAGGGCTTTCCGGGTTTCGCCGCCGTGTCGTGGAACGCGCTGGCAGCCCCTGCCGGCACGCCGAAGGAGATTGTCGAGCGCCTGCAGATCGAAGTCCGCAAAGCGCTGCAGAGCGAGGCCATTCAGGAAAAGCTCGTCAAGAACGGCTTTGTCGTGGGCGGCAATACGCCTGCCGAGCAGCAGAAGTTTGTCGCCGAAGAGGTCACCAAATGGGGGGAAGTCGCCCGCGTGGCCAAGGTGAGCGTGGACTGAGCCGGACATGACAACCAAGACGACGAAGACCCCTGACCAGTTGCGCTCGGCGCGCTGGTTCTTGCCTGATGATTTCCGCTCTTTCGGGCATCGTTCGCGCATGAACCAGCTCGGCTTTTCGGCCGAGGATTATGTCGGCAAGCCCATCATCGCGGTGATCAACACCTGGTCGGAAATCGCGACCTGCCACCAGCATTTCAAGACGCGTGTCGAGGATGTGAAACGCGGCATCCTGCAGGCGGGTGGCTTTCCCATCGAGTTGCCGGCGATCTCGCTGACAGAGGGCAAGGTGAAGCCGACGACGATGCTTTATCGCAACTTCCTGGCGATGGAGACCGAGGAGCTGATCCGCTCCCACCCTGTCGATGGTGCGGTGCTGATGGGCGGCTGCGACAAGACCACGCCGGGGCTGATCCTGGGAGCGATTAGCGCAGGGCTTCCGGCGATCTTCGTGCCCGCCGGGCCGATGTTGCGCGGCAACTGGAAGGGCAAGCCGCTCGGCTCGGGCTCTGATGCCTTCAAATACTGGGATGAGCGCCGCGCCGGGAACATCTCCGACAAGGACTGGCAGGAGATGGAGGTGGGCATCGCCCGCTCGCCCGGAGTCTGCATGACCATGGGCACGGCCTCCACCATGACGGGGCTGGCTGACACACTCGGTCTTTGCATTCCGGGCACCTCGTCGCTGCCTGCCGTCGACAGCAACCACATCCGCATGTGTGCAGATGCCGGGCGCCGCATTGTCGGCATGGTCTGGGAAGACCTGACGCCGGACAAGATCCTGACCCGTGGCGCCTTCCAGAACGCCATCGTCACTGCCATGGCAATGGGCTGCTCCACCAATGCAGTCATCCACATGATCGCCATGGCGCGGCGCGCTGGCCATGCCATCGGGCTGGATGATTTCGACGCCGCCTCGCGCAAGGTGCCGGTGATCGCCAATGTGCGCCCCACGGGCGACACATATCTGATGGAGGATTTCTACTATGCGGGCGGGCTGCTCGGCCTGCTCTCGCGGCTGAAGCCCTTTCTTGATCTCGACCAGATCAACGTCATGGGCGAGCGCTGGGGCGACACGCTG
>JANMMX010000294.1:0-6251 GCA_031373605.1 Allobosea sp.
CTCACGCCGCCACACGCTGATCGCCAGTCGGGACGGCACGACCCACACGCTCGACATTCACCTGCAAGGCGAGAGCGAGACCGTCTTTTTCGACGTGTGAGTTCAGGCCACCCGCCGCTGATAGGCGCTCAGCGTGTTTTCCAGCAGGCATACAATCGTCATGGGGCCGACACCGCCGGGCACCGGCGTGATGGCACCCGCGATTTCTCGCACAGCGTCGAAATCGACATCGCCGACCAACCGCGTGCCACCTTCAGGCTTCGGCACGCGGTTGATGCCGACATCGATGATCGCTGCGCCCGGCCTGACATGGTCGCGCCCCAGCATCAGCGGGCGCCCGACAGCCGCCACCAGAATATCTGCCTGGCGGCACAACCCGGCAAGATCGCGCGAGCGGGTATGGGCGATGGTCACGGTGCAGTTCTCCGCCAGCAGCAGCTGTGCCACCGGCTTGCCGACAATGTTGGAGCGTCCGACGACGACCGCATGCAGGCCCGACAAATCCTGCTTCCAGCTCTTGAGCAGCGCCATGCAGCCACGCGGCGTGCAGGGCACCAGCCCCGGCTCACCCACGGCCAGCCGCCCGGCATTGACCGGGTGGAAGCCGTCGACATCCTTGTCGGGGTCAATCGCGTTCAGCACCCGGCCTGCATCGATATGGGCCGGAAGCGGCAGCTGCACCAGAATGCCATCGACGGCATCGTCTGCGTTCAGCTGGGCGACAAGCGCCAGCAGCGTCGCCTCCGAGGTGTCAGCTGACAGCTTGTGCTCGAAGGAGCGCATTCCGGCAGCCACCGTCTGGCGGCCCTTGGAGCCGACATAGACCTGGCTGGCCGGGTCTTCGCCCACCAGCACCACCGCCAGCCCCGGCACACGCATGTCTTTCTCGGCCAGTGCGGCCACATCCTGCGTCAGCTTCGCGTGCAAAACGGCGGCGAGGGCCTTCCCGTCTAGGATGGTGGCGGTCATGATGGGCTCCAGAACGGAATCGTTGCCCGGTTCACTACAGGTCGCTGGGGCGATTTTATAGGGCCGAGTTCAGTCGACCCTGGAATGATCGAGGATTGCATGAGCCCATTGCTGGCGATTGACTGGGGCACCAGCCGGGCGCGGGCCTATCTCGTCAGTGATGGCGGCGCCGTCATTGCCCGCAACGCCAGCGATGACGGCATCCAGAAGGTGCCGGCCGGTGGCTTCCCCGCAGCTTATCAGCGGCTGGTCGCGCCGCTGCTTGCGCTTGCCCCGGATGCGCTCCCTGTCCTTGCCGGAATGGTTGGCAGCCGCAATGGCTGGCAGGAGGTGGGATATCTGCCCTGTCCGGCATCGCTGAACGATCTTGCCGATGCCCTCGTGCCGCTTGATGCGGCAGGTCGGCCGGGCTGGTTGGTGCCGGGCCTGTCTTGCGAGGGGGCGGCCTTTGACGTGATGCGTGGCGAGGAGACGCTGGCTTTCGGGGCAGGTGTCACGGATGGCCTGATCTGCCTGCCCGGCACGCATTCCAAGTGGGTCGAGATGCAGGCCGGGCGCATCACCCGCTTTGCCAGCTTCATGACGGGCGAGGTCTTCGGCCTCTTGCGGCACCAATCGATCCTGTCGCGGCTGGCAGAGTCGGATGCGGCGGCGGATGAAGACGCACGGGCCGATTTGATTTTCCAGCAAGGTCTACGAACCACAGGACAGGCGGGCGGCTGGCTGCATCACGCCTTTGCGGCACGCACGCAGGTGCTCTCGGCGCGCTTGGCTCCGTCGCATGTGGGCGCCTATCTGTCTGGCCTCCTGATCGGCCATGAGATTGCCGGGGCACAGGCGCTGTTTGGCGACCATGACAAGGTCACGCTGGTGGCCGAAGGTGCGGTCTGCGCCAATTATGCAGTGGCGTTGGGCGCTCATATGCAGGTGAACATCAGGAACCCGGAAGAGGCCTTTGTTGCGGGCATCGGTGTCATCATCCGCCAATCATTGCATCAGGCCCGCACGTCATGATCGTTGTTTTCGGCTCGATCAATCTTGATCTGGTGACACCGGTTGCGCGGCTCCCTGCTGCTGGCCAAACCGTGCTGGGGCGGGCCTATACTGTTCATCCCGGCGGCAAGGGTGCCAATCAGGCGCTTGCCGCCAGACGGGCCGGTGCGGAGGTGGTCCTGGTTGGCGCTGTTGGCGATGACAGTTTTGCTTCTCCGGCATTGTCCCTGTTGCGGGATGGTGGCGTCGATCTGACCCGCGTCGCGCAGGTGCAGGCGCCCACGGGCGCTGCCTTCATCACCGTGGATGTGCAAGGCGCCAACCAGATTGTCGTGGCATCCGGTGCCAACGCGCAAGCCCGTGCCGCAGCCCTCGAAGGGCTGTCTTTCTCGGCGCGCGACATCCTGCTGCTGCAACGCGAGGTGCCTGAGACAGAGTGCATTGCAGCAGCGCAGATGGCCAGGCTGGCTGGCGCGCGCGTGGTTCTCAACTTGGCTCCTTCTGGTCCGCTTGATCCGGCCTTGCGGGCTCTGCTTGATCTGCTGGTCGTCAACGAGCATGAGGCGCTTGATCTGGCGCAATCGCTGGCCTGGAGCGAAACCGATCCGGACGCGATTGCTGCACGTGTGGATGCGCAGCACAGCATTGCCTGCGTCGCAACATTGGGCGCGCAAGGAGCGGTCGGCTGGTCAGGCGGCGTGCGGCGCGCCGTTGCCGCGCCTGCGCTCGAGGTGGTCGATACGACTGCTGCTGGGGATGCCTTTGTCGGTGCGCTGGCAGCGGCCCTTGAGTCCGGTTTCGGCTTCATGGGCGCCTTGCAGCGCGCGGTCGCAGCGGGTTCGCTGGCCTGCACGAAGGCGGGTGCGCAGCCGAGCCTGCCTGGCAGGACTGAGATCGAAGCGCTGGCTGCAACCTTCTCTTAACGCCAGATTCCGTTTGTCCGAACCGTCCGCACTTTTGGTTGCATTTGAACAATCCGCTTCAGCCTCCTGAAGCCGGTCTGCTCCAGATTGAAGTGCGTCTGCGCTCACCGGCAAGGAGTTGGATCATGTCACAACGACCGCTTTACTGGGCTCTTGGTATCCTGGCCAGCGCCTGCATCGGCACAATGAATGCTGCGCCGAAGCTGTTTGCGCTTTCGGGTGCCACACAAGCGCCAGTGGCCGAAAGCAAGGCGCACACGCTTGCTGCTGCCCAGCCTGTCCAGCAGAAGGGCATGCTGACCGTCGCCTCCGACTCGCGCGGCCAGTTCATTGTACATCCGCAGGTCAATGGCTTCCGCGTCAAGATGCTGGTCGATACGGGCGCGAGCCTGATTGCACTGACCGACGTCGATGCACGCAATCTCGGCATCAAGCTCACGCCTGCCGACTACAAGCTGACGCTGAAAACCGCCAATGGCATGGTCAAGGGGGCGCAGGTGATGCTCAAGGAAATCCGCATGGGCGAGATTGTCGTGCGCAATGTCGAGGCAACCATCCTGCCCCCGCAAGTGCTTGAGGTCAGTCTGCTTGGCACGTCGTTCCTCAAGCGTTTGGCCGGCTACGAAGTCAGCGCCGGACGGCTGATCCTGCGCAGCTGATCCCGGATCTTGTCGCAACGGAGCGTTCCCATTTCTGGCCAGATCGGCTAAAGCGGTCGCGCGGTGCCCGATTGGCGCGCAAGACGTTCCCTAGCCCCGATCTCCCTTGCGATGGATGACCTGATGTTTCCCAAGCCGCTGCCGGAACTGTTTCCCAACACTGCCGAATATGAATCCTTCCCGATGGTGAAGCCCACCGGCTTCCGGGAGTATGACGCGCGCTGGTTTTTCGGCAAGGAACTGAACCTGATGGGCGTGCAGGCCGTGGGCATGGGCCTCGGCACGCTGATCCGCCGCATGGGCGTGAAGCCGGAAATCGTGACTGGCCATGATTTTCGCGGATATTCCTCTTCAATCAAGATGGCGCTCATCACCGGCCTGATGGCGGCCGGCTGCAAGGTTCATGACATTGGCCTTGCCATGTCGCCGATGGCGTATTTCGCCCAGTTCGCGCTCGATGTGCCGTGCGTGGCGATGGTCACGGCCTCGCACAACGACAATGGCTGGACCGGCGTGAAGATGGGTTCCCAGCGCCCGGTCACCTTCGGCCCTGACGAAATGGGCCAGCTGCGCGACATCGTGCTGGCGGCCGATTTTGACCTTCCGGGTGGCGGATCCTATCATTTCGTGCCGGACTTCGCCGCGCGCTATATCCATGACCTGACCGACAGGCCCAAGATCAAGCGCAAACTCCGCGTCATCGCTGCCTGCGGCAATGGCACGGCAGGGGCCTTTGCCCCGCAAATCCTGAAGGCCATCGGCTGCGAGGTCATCCCCATGGATGCCGAGCTGGATCACTCTTTCCCGCGCTACAACCCCAACCCCGAGGACATGAAGATGCTTCATGCCATGGCGGATGCGGTGAAGGAGCATGGCGCCGATGTGGCTCTGGGCTTTGATGGCGATGGCGATCGCTGCGGCGTGGTCGACAACCATGGCGAGGAAATCTTCGCCGACAAGATCGGCGTCATGCTGGCGCGTGATCTGGGGCGGTTGAACCCCGGGGCGCAGTTCGTCGTAGATGTGAAATCGACCGGTCTGTTCTCGACCGATCCGGAGCTCATCCGGCTGGGCGTGAAGACTGACTACTGGAAGACCGGCCACTCCTACATCAAGCGCCGCGTGCGCGACCTGAACGCGCTGGCAGGTTTTGAGAAGTCCGGACACTTCTTCTTCAACGCGCCGGTGGGCCGCGGCTATGATGACGGCGTGGTGACAGCCATCGCCGTGATCGACATGCTGGACCGCAACCCCACCAAGTCAATGGCTGACCTTTATGCCGAGATCCCCAAGACCTGGGGCACGCCGACCATGGCGGCCAAATGCGCTGACGAAATCAAGTATCAGGTCTGTGACAAGGTCGTGGCCCGTTTCCAGGCGATGCATGCCAAGGGCGAGAAAGTGGCCGGCCAGGCCATCCGCGAACTCATCACCGTCAATGGCATCCGCGTGGTGGCCGAGGATGGCACCTGGGGCCTCGTGCGCGCCTCCTCCAACAAGCCGGAGCTGGTGGTGGTGATCGAAAGCCCTGTGTCAGAGGCGCGCATGCGCGAGATGTTCAAGGTGATGGACGACGTGCTGCGCGAGAACCCGGAAGTCGGCGCTTACAACCAGACAATCTGAACCCCCGGCTCAGGCAAAATGCGGAACGCCGCCCCTCATCAGGGCGGCGTTCTTGTCTGATTGATTCAGATTGAAGCAGGTTGTGGCTCAGCAGAGCGCCTTGCCGATGCGCTCGACCTGCTCGATGTTCTGCGGGCCGCCGCGTTTGCCGGCGCGTGGCCGCATGTAGATCGTCTCGTTGCCGATGTTGATCGTGCCGGTCATCAGATAGCCGACAGGTGGCGTGTAAGGCATGACCGATTTTGCCATGATGAGCGATGAGCTGGGAACGGCAAGCCCGGTTGGCAGGGAGACCGGGTTGCCCGGGGTCAGCGCACCGCCATTCTTGGCCTCGCTCCAGCAAACCTTGGCATTTCCGCTCGAGTCGATCACCACGCTCGAATAGGCCATCGAGACGCCATCAGGATCGAACGGCATCAGCACGGCCTTGGCGGCATTGAAGATGTTGTCACGCTCGGTCGCGTCGATGGCTGTAGCTTGTGAGGCCAGATCGGCCATGGTGCGGTTGAGCTGGGTCACCTTGCGGTCGGCCATCACCCCTTGCGTCACTTCGGTCAGGCCGAAATACATGGTCAGCATCGCTGGCAGGATGAAGGCGAATTCGATGGCCGCCACGCCGGATTTTCCGCGCTTGAGGCGGCGCATCAGGCCGCGCGCGGCAGCTGCATTGCGGCGGGGCGAGAAGAAGCGCGAGGCTGTGGCTTTGAGTGTCATGATCTTGCTTTCCAACATGTTTCCACCAACTTGCGGCTCATGGGATCGGGTAAGGTTCTGTGCGGAAGGCAATGGAGGCCACGATGGCGCGCTTGCCGCTGGTCAGGTTGGCCATGGAGTTGTTGAAGCTCGGGAAAAGCAGCGAATACTCCATCGCAGCACGCACCAGCGTGATCTGGTTGGGGCCCACCGGGTTGAACGCGAAGGTGCTGGTGTCCATTGCCCCGGCATTCACCGAATTGGCCTGCGCGTTGGCATAGGAGGTGAAGGTCTGCACATCGATCTTCACGGCAGCGTTGCAGTCAAAGATGGCCACCACGCGGGCGCAGACCGCTTCCTTGAGCTTGGTGCCGGCAATGGTCGGGTTGGG
>JANMMX010000298.1:0-6145 GCA_031373605.1 Allobosea sp.
AGCGGATGCGTCTTGAAACGCTGGAACTCGTCGAACGGCGAGAGCGTCGGGTTGGTGTAGTTCAGATGCACGACGAAACCGACGGACACCAGGTTCTCGTCGAAATGATAGAGGAACGAGCCGCCGCCGGTGCTCATATCCAGCGGCCAGCCGAAGGAGTGCTGCACGAGACCCTTGCGATGCGCGTCGGGCTTCACCTGCCAGAGCTCTTTCAGGCCGATGCCGTATTTCTGCGGATCGCGGCCCTTGTCGAGGCCATAACGGGCGACAAGCTGCTTGGTAAGCGAGCCGCGCGCGCCTTCGCCCATCAGCGTGTAGCGCCCGCGCAGCTCCATGCCGCGCGTGAAGCGCTCGGACACCGTGCCATCCTTGGCGATGCCCATGTCGCCGGTCGCGATGCCGACCACCGCGCCCTTGTCATCGAACAGCAGTTCGGAAGCCGCAAAGCCCGGATAGATCTCGACGCCGAGCGCTTCCGCCTGCGCCGCCAGATAGCGCGCAACCACGCCCAGCGAGCCGATGAAATTGCCGTGATTGTCCATCAGCTTCGGCATGGCGAAATTCGGCAGGCGGATGCCCCCGGCAGGCCCCAGGAACAGGAACTGGTCCTCCGTGACTTCCGTCATCAGCGGGCGGCTGTCATCAACGCGCCACTCCGGCAAAAGCGCATCGAGCCCTGACGGATCGATCACCGCGCCCGAGAGAATATGCGCGCCGACCTCGGAGCCCTTCTCGACCACGACCACGGACACATCCGCATTGATCTGCTTGAGATGGATGGCCGCCGCCAGGCCCGCCGGGCCACCACCGACGATGACGACATCATATTCCATCGCCTCGCGCGGCTCGGCTTGTGCCTGTTCAAGGTCCATCACATCTCTCCTGCAAACATTAATTGCCGCCAGATAGTTTATATATGAACTATCTGGTCTGGAAACTCAAGCTGGCCTCGACCGTCATTAAATCTCGAACAGCATAAGAGTGATGCAGCCGCACGTCCGCCGATGCAAGTCGGGAGATGGCCGCAGGCGGCGGGAGCGGGATGGGCGCGGGAAGGGTGCGGGAAGGGTGCGGGAAGGGTGCGCACACGGGGCCATCCGTCACCCACGCCGTCATTCCGGGGCATCGCGCATGCGATGAACCCGGAACCCATACGCACCGTTCGTGCTGGGCATTCGTGACTCGTTCTCGTCATTGCTGTGCAGCAATGACGGGGGGTTGTCCGGCCCCACCGAGGCTATGGGTTCCGGGCCCGGCTGCGCCGTCCCGGAATGACGGGCAAGAATTTGCTGCCGGTGTTGTTGCCACCTGACTCTCCCGCCCAAACCCGCTACAACTCGTCCCATGTCCAACCCGCACCCACTCTCGCCCCATGAGGCGGCTCAGCTTCTGGGCTGGTATGCGCAGATGGGCGTTTCCGAGGGGCTGGATGAGGTGGCGCATGATCGCTTTGCCGCGAGCGCGCTGCCGGAGCCTTCGCGGGCAGAGGTCGTGCGGCCAACCGCTGCGAGCGACGTTGCCGGGCGAAGTCTGCCAGCGGGTCGCGAGGCGTCATCTCCACGGCCGAGTGCCACACCGGCCTCATCTCCCCGCCCCGCGCCCGCCACGATGGTCGCGCCCGACATCGCCGCTGAGAGCGCGCGCGCTGCCGCATCAGCCGCCACCACGCTGAACGAACTGAAGGCGGCGCTTGCGGCTTTCGAGGGTTGTGCGCTCAAGGCTTCGGCCAAGAACCTTGTCTTTGCCGATGGCAACCCGGCGGCAAAAATCATGCTCATCGGCGAGGCGCCCGGTGCTGATGAGGACCGGCTGGGCCTGCCCTTTGTCGGGCGCTCGGGGCAGTTGCTGGACCGGATGCTGGCCAGCATCGGGCTCTTGCGCGAGCGTGATGTCTACATCACCAACCTTCTGCCCTGGCGCCCGCCGGGCAACCGCACGCCGACGCCGCAGGAGGTGGCGGCCTGCATGCCTTTCACGCAGCGCCACATCGCGCTGGTCAACCCAGACATTCTTTTGTGCATCGGCGCGCCCTCGGCGCTGGCGCTGCTGGGCCATACCGGCATTCTCGCCTCGCGCGGGAAATGGAGCCAGTTTGCTGTGGGCGAGCGGCAGATCCGCGCCATGGCGATGCTGCATCCGGCCTATCTCCTGCGCCAGCCGCTGCAGAAGCGTCTCGCCTGGCGTGATTTGCAGGCGCTGCGCGCGGCGATTGACGGGGGTGTATGAAAACGCGTCGATTTCGCCATCGACCCCAACCCGGCCTCCCCCTTGCAGGGTGAGGAGAAACAAGGGCTTGCAGGCCAAGCAAGGCAGATTTCGGTGAGCGCTGCTTTCCACAAGCACAGCCACCTGTTGTCCCTCTCCCTGAAAGGGGGAGGGTCGGGGTGGGGGTCTGTGTCGCGGGGGTTGCCATTCCAGCATCCCGTCATGCTCGGCCTCGGATCAAGTCCTTGGCCGAGCATGACAGTGGGGCTGTCGCGACCAGTTGTCATTGCGTCCCAACCCAGCCCCTTCTAAAACAGCTCACAACTCATCCATGCCCGCCCGGAGCCCACGCCCATGAAATGGGAAGATTATCGCCAGTCCGAGAATCTCGAGGACCGTCGCGGCTCTGGCGGCGGCGGCTCCTATGCCGGCTTGCCAGGCGGGCGCGGCGGGCTGGGCATCGGCACCATGATCGTGCTCGGCCTGATGGGCTGGGCGCTGGGCATTGATCCGCGCCTGCTGATCGGCGGCGCAGAGCTTGTCGGCGGCCTCACCAGTGGGCGCAGCGCCCCAACGCAGCAGAGTGCGCCGGGCGCGCCGCCCAAGGATGATCTCGGACGCTTCGTCTCTGCCGTGCTGGCGCAGAACGAGGATGTCTGGACCAAGCTGCTGCCGCAGCAGGCCAACATGCGCTATCAGCCGCCGCGCCTCGTGGTGTTCTCGGGCGTTGACCGCTCAGGCTGCGGCACGGCGCAGGCGGCGATGGGGCCGTTTTATTGCCCGCCGGACCGCAAGGTCTACATCGATCTGTCCTTCTTCGACGAGATCAAGCGCAAGATGGGCGGCGGCGGCGATTTCGCCTATGCCTATGTCATCGGCCATGAAATCGGCCACCACATCCAGAACCAGCTTGGCATCCTGCCCAAGGTCAACCAGATGCGCGAGCGTGCCTCGGAGCGGGAATCAAACGCGCTGTCCGTGCGCGTCGAACTGCAGGCGGATTGTTTTGCCGGTGTCTGGGCCCATCATGTCAACGCGATGGGCCGGCTGGATGCGGGCGATGTCGATGAGGCGATGCGAACAGCTGCCGCCATCGGCGATGACAAGCTGCAGAAGGCGGCTCAGGGCGTCGTGGTGCCGGATTCCTTCACGCACGGGTCGTCAGCGCAGCGCACGCGCTGGTTCATGACCGGCTTCCAGTCCGGCACGATGCAGAGCTGCGATACCTTCCGGCAGGGTATCTGAGTTCAGGCCGCCATCGCCTCGACGCAGGCAAGCAGATCGCGCATGTCGCCGGCAGGCACGGGCTCCGGCTGTGCCGGCATCATGCCCGTGAGTGCTGCCGCGCGGGCGAGCGCCTCTCCACGGGCTGCTTCCAGATGCAGGAGCAGGGCACCGGCCTCGGCATCCGTCATGCCGGAAAGCGCATGCAGCGGGCCGCGCCCGTCATTGGTGCGGCGACATCCGGCACGCGCACGCACCAGCAGCACAGCTTCCAGTGCCGGAACATCGGCCTGCGCCGCACGCGCCAGCGCCACAAGCCCGCGATCATAGGCACCCATCAGCAGGGCAAGCGCCGTCACAGGCTCAGCGCACGCCTTGCGGGCCAGAAGCGTTGCGACATCGGCGATGCGGCCTTCCTGACCCAAGGCCTTGATGGCGCGTGCCAGCGTCCATTCGCCATCGGCAATCCGCGCAAGGCAGGTGTCGATGCTGAGCGGCAATTCGCCTTCGCGCACGGCCATGATGAGGTCCTGATCGGCCTCGGCCAGCAAGGCGGTCAGCGCGCGCTGCTCGGTCGTGCAGCCCGCAAGGATGACCTGGACACGCGAGACCTGCGACAGGAATGGCCAGAGTCGGTCCAGAATGGCATCAGGC
Source organism: Allobosea sp. (assembly GCA_031373605.1). Lineage (GTDB taxonomy): Bacteria > Pseudomonadota > Alphaproteobacteria > Rhizobiales > Beijerinckiaceae > Allobosea. The sequence goes on from JANMMX010000298.1 coordinate 4,084, forward strand.
AGATCACTGCGATGGCACAGCGCCTGACGCAAAGAATAGTCGCTGGCCGCCAGTTCGACGATGGTCGTCAGACTGGACTTGGCAAAGCGCGCCGAAGGATTGGTCAACACAGCCACCAGCGCCTCGGCATGACCGCGCGCCACAATGCGGTTTGACAGCGCTTCAGGCACATCCGGCAGTTGCGCCAGCATGACGAGCCGAGCCGGACCACAGGTTGCTGCTTCAGCAACCGGGTCAAGCGCATCTGCACCTGCCAGGCACATGCTGCCAAAAGCAGGGGCGACAGCATCAACGGCAACCACGGGCGGCACTTCGAAAGAGAGTTCCAGATCAGGGTCAGACGTCACTTCATGAAGCGCGGAATCCAGCGCGGATGCGGAGCCGTATTCGGGGAGAGCGTCAATGACTTCCGGCGCAGTCTGCGCTCCAGCCATGGCCTCAACGGGTGCGGGCTGAGCAAAGAGGCCAGCAAAAGCCGCGCTGGAGGCCTCCAGCGTCGCGCGTGCCTCTGCAAGGGCTTCGAACGAGGCGCGATGCGAAAGCGAGCGGATGATGTCTGCCGCCAAAGCGATCTCGGCCGGCTGCGCCTCATCAGCGCGGCTGACGAGAAACGCGACAATGGTCGACAACAATGCATCATGCGTCACACCTGCAGACATCTGCAGTGGCGCCCCGATTTCTTCGAGCATGCCCCAAAACCCCTTCTGGTTCTGGCCAGCATCGCGTGTGGCTGTTAACGGCGCTTGAATCGCGGCCGCTTACCGCGATAGTCGGTTACCGGTTCGTTAGTGCCGTTATGGCATTCAGGAGGGAGCGAAACGCCCATGTCACGCATCGATGAAACCCGCCCTTTCGTGGCCGTCGGCATCGCAGTGCTGACGGTCTCCGACACACGCCAGGCCAGCGATGACAAATCCGGCGACGTGCTGGCAGACCGAGTCGTCCAGGGCGGCCACAGGCTGGCGGCGCGCGCCATCGTCAGCGACGATGTGGAAGCCATTCGCGCACAGGTGAGGCTGTGGATCGCCAATCCGGCCATTGACGCCATCATCACCACGGGCGGCACCGGCTTCACCGGCCGCGATGTGACGCCAGAGGCGCTGGAGCCGCTGTTCGAAAAGCGCATGGATGGCTTCTCCTTCATGTTCCACCAGATTTCGGCCGCCAAGATCGGCACATCGACCATCCAGTCACGCGCGACGGCAGGTGTGACTGGTGCAACTTTCATCTTTGCCGTGCCGGGATCACCGGGGGCTTGCCGCGATGCGTGGGATGGCATTCTCTCCCTGCAACTCGATTATCGTCATCGGCCCTGCAATTTTGTCGAGATCATGCCCCGGCTGGATGAGCACCTGAAGCGGTCGAAAGCCAAGGCTGGCTGACTCCAAGGCTGGCTGACCCAAGGACCGGACGAGACGCGCTCAGACCTGCGCCAGCTCGCGGCTGACCGGCAGGCGTCTGGGTGATGCATCCAGCTTGCCTGCCTTGACCTCGCGCGCGCTGGCGAGGAGGCCGGGCCGCAAGGCCGTGCTGCCAAGCATCACGGCCACCCGCTCTGACAGGCGGGGCCAGATCCCATCGCGCGCCATCAGCGCGGCCTGCCCGCCCGAGGCAATCAGATGACGCTCGACATGGCGCGCCCAGTCCAGCCTTGGCATGTCGCCGGCATCCAGCAGCAGCAACCAGTCGCCGCGCGCAGCCCTCGCGCCCGCTTGCCAGCTTTCTGCGAGCGAGGCGATGACGAGAGAAGCACCTGTCGCATCCGCCAGCTTCTCGACGGCCGAATCGGGCTTGGCTCCGACAATCACCGCATGGCCCAGAAAACCCTCGGCGACAGCCGGAATCAAGGCCGATATCGTGGCGGCAAGCGCCTCTGAAGAGCCTTGGCAGCGAATGATGGCGGCAAGCATGGCGCGTCATAAGCCAGCACACAAAGGCTTCAAAGCCTTGATTTGAGGCAGTTTAGTTGTAAACTGTTTTGGCGTCATGCCCTTTGCAGGCATGAAGATCGTCAACCGGAAACTGCACGCATGGTCCACCCAACCCTGCTCCTGGCCGCCAT
>JANMMX010000310.1:0-2369 GCA_031373605.1 Allobosea sp.
TCCGACGGCAGGCCCGCCAGCTGGAAGACGGTGATGGGTTTGCCCTCATGCGGAATGCGGAAAATCTGCCCGATCACCTGCTCGCTGGTGTCGCCCCCTTGCGCCTTGGCAAACATGAAGCGATAGCGCGGGTCATTGTAGAGACTCTCGATGCGCACTTTCAGTGAACGCAGATGCGAGCGGTTGTAGCGCGGCTCAAGCAGGCCGATCATCTCGTCGATGAGGCTGATCACGTCGTTGATCCGGTAGGGAACGGTTGAATCCGCCGTGAAGGAGCCGCCATCGGATTGCTTGCGCAGGAGCGAGGTGGCGTGGTCGCTGGTGCTGGCCACCTTGTAGCGGCTTTTGGCCGCCGCAATCATGTCGCGCAGGATGTCGACCTCTTCCTCATTACTGGGGCGGCCGCGGAAGACGACATCGGAAAACTCGTCAAACCGGAACATCCAGAACGGCAGATCAAGCGAGGACGCGTCGATCCGGATCGAGTTGTCGGGAAAGGCGCGGGCATATTCGTTGTGCGGATCAAGGATGAGCACACGCAGGTTGCGCTTGGCCTCGACACAGCGGCGCAGCAGGAGCGCCACCGCGCTCGACTTGCCGACACCCGTGGTGCCCAGAACGGCAAAATGGCGGCTCAGCATGTCGTCGATGCAGACAGTGGCCGGGATGTCATCATCCTGCGACAGCGTGCCGATCACCACCGAGCTGCGGTCCCCCAGATCATGCACAAGTGCGAGATCGCTCGCGCGGATGCGGTGCGCATGGGCGCCAATGACCGGGTAGGTGCTGATGCCACGCCGGAACAGGCTTTTGTCCCCTTCAAGCTCGACAACTTCTCCGACAAGCTCGACTTCGACGAGCATCACATTGGGTTTGCTTTCTTCCCATGTCGGTGTCGCGATGCGCATTTCATAGACGAGGCCGACAAGGCGGGAAGCCCCGTTGCTGATCGAGATCAGGCGACCGATCGACCAGATGTCCGAGTTTGTGCCCGGTGTATCGCTGACATGCGCCGCAATCGTCGCACGCGAACCATTGCAGGCCACCACACGGGCTGCCTCACGGTCGGGCTGCTGGTGGACGTCGCGGCGCTCCGGTGTGATCTTTTCCTGGAATGGCGTCTGATCGACAAGAATTTGCATGGCGCCCAACAAAACTGCTGATGATCGCAAGATTCTAGTCGCCAAGAGTTAACGTGCCATGTCCGCAAAACAGCAAAAATAGCACTGTCGCGCGGGCATATCTGATAACGTTACGGCAGATTCAGGGGCAAATTGGCTGCGTGAGGCGCTCTGTGGCCGTCTGCCACGCTTGAGCAATGGCGCCGGGCGCGTTAACGCACAACGGCTGAGAGGACCTGCCCCATGTCACATCCGCGTCTGCGCCTTGGCGTCAACATCGACCATGTGGCCACGGTGCGCAACGCACGTGGCGGCATCCTGCCCGATCCTGTGCGTGCGGCGCATCTGGCGGTTGCGGCGGGGGCTGACGGCATCACCGCCCATCTGCGCGAGGACCGGAGACACATCCGCGACGCCGACATGGCCCGGCTCGCGAGAGAGCTGACCGTGCCACTCAATTTCGAGATGGGCGCGACTGAAGAGATGATCGCGCTGGCCGAGCAACTGCGCCCGCACGCGGCCTGTCTGGTGCCCGAAAAGCGCGAGGAGCGCACGACCGAGGGCGGGCTTGACGTGGTGGGCCAGAGCCAGACGCTGGTCGGCCCTGTTGCCCGGCTGAAAGCGGCCGGCTGCCGGGTCTCGCTCTTCATCGAGCCGGACGAGGCACCGATCGCAATGGCGCTGCAGCTGGGTGCGCCCGTGGTCGAACTGCACACCGGCACCTGGTGCGAGGCTGTGATGCATGGCGACATCGCAGCTGCCGCGCACGAGCTGAAGCGCTTGCGCCAAGGCGCACGCTTTGCTGTCTCGCTCGGGCTGGAGGTCCATGCCGGGCACGGGCTGGACTACAACACATCGCGCATCCTGGCGGCCGAGCCCGCCTTTGCCGAATTCAACACCGGCCACTTCCTGATCGGTGAGGCCATTTTCATCGGCCTCGAAGCCGCAATCCGGCGCGTGCGCGCTGCGATGGACGAAGGCCGCGCAGCCTCTTAGAAACAAGACCATGATCCTGGGAATAGGCTCCGACCTCTGCGACATTCGCCGCATCCAGAAATCGCTGGAGCGTTTCGGCGATCAGTTCACGCACCGCCTGTTCACTGAAGGCGAGCGCGCGCGTTGCGACCGCAGGGCGTCGCGCGCTGAATCCTATGCGCGCCGCTTTGCCGCCAAGGAGGCTTGCGCCAAGGCGCTCGGCACCGGCATTCGCCACGGCGTGTTCTGGCGCGACATGGAAGTGGTCAATCT
>JANMMX010000357.1:0-3772 GCA_031373605.1 Allobosea sp.
GCCAGCGTGTTTATGGGTTCCGGGTTCATCGCAAGCGCGATGCCCCGGAATGACGAGGGGGAACGCCTGATGAAACGCGTTCTCGGCAAGATCGGCTTTGCGCTGTCGGTGTTTGTGCTGGTGTCACCAGCGATCCTCGTCTTCCTCTGGATGATTTCGCTGTCGCTCAAGAACGAGCTGGACAACACGGCTTTTCCGCCCGTCTTCATTCCCAGTCCGCCGACGCTTGCGAACTATGTCGAGGTTTTCGCCAAGAACAATTTTGCGCTCTATTTCTGGAACTCGATCCTCGTGACAGGCGGCGCGGTGTTGATCGGGCTCGTGGTCGGCGTGCCGGCTGGCTATGGCATTGCGCGCGCGCGCTCGGCCAAATTCGCGATCCTGATCCTGATTGCGCGCATGACGCCGGCCTTGTCCTACCTCATCCCGCTGTTTCTGGTGTTCCAGATCCTGGGGCTCATCGGCACGATCAGCGCGCTCATCATCACGCATCTGGTCATCACGATTCCCATCATTGTCTGGATCATGATCGGCTATTTCGAGAATGTGCCGCTGGAACTGGAAGATGCAGCCCATATCGATGGTGCCACCACCTGGCAGAGCTTTCGCTACATCGCGCTGCCTTTGGCGCGCCCTGGCATCGTGGTCGGCGGCATCCTCGCCTTCATCTTCTCATGGAACAATTTCATCTTCTCGGTGGTGCTGGGCGGCAAATCGAGCCGCACATTACCGTCAGCCGTCTATAATTCGCTGACCTTCGAGCAGATTTCCTGGGGGCCGCTGGCAGCGGCGGCTCTGCTGGTGACACTCCCCGTGCTGCTGCTGACCGTGATTGCGCAGCGCGAGATCGTGGCAGGGCTTTCTGCAGGCGGGCTGAAGGATTGAGCAGGAAGCGCCGCGCTGCGGACCGGTGCGGCTACCGGGGACGGTTGAATCGTTTCTGACATTTCACTAACATGTCAGAACATCGAAGCAGTATTGCAAGCACAGAGAAGGGCAGACCCATGGCGGCTGGCACCACACGTTTCGGGCTTTCCTGCGCGATCACCACACCGATGTTGCCCGGCGGCACGGTGGACCTTGTGCGGCTTGCTCATCATGCGCGCCATGTGCTGGCGAAGGGTTGTGACAGCGTCACCTTGTTTGGCACCACGGGCGAGGGGGCGGCGCTTGGTTTGCCGGTGCGCGAGCGCATGTTCGGTGCGCTTGCTGGTGCAGGCATCGACTTCAGCCGGCAGCTCTATGCCGGAGTGGCGGCATCCTCGTTGCATGAGGCGATCGCGCAAGGGTATATGGCGCTCGATTGCGGCGCGAAGGGTCTGCTTGTGACGCCGCCCTTCTACTTCAAAGGCGTGAGCGACGAGGGGCTGTTCGTCTGGTTCTCGCAGCTGATCGAGAAGCTGGGGGCGCGCGCCCGCAACATCATCCTCTACCATATCCCGTCCGTGACGGCGGTCGGCATCTCGGTCGAGCTTGTGGGCCGATTGAAGCACGCTTTTCCTGGCGTGGTGACGGCAGTGAAGGATTCCTCCTGTCACTGGCCGACGACCGAAGCGTTCCTCAAGGCGCACAGTTCTGATCTCGCCATTCTGGTGGGCGATGAACGCCTGCTGGCGCGCGCCGTGCGCGAAGGCGGGCAGGGCTCGATCTGCGGCCTGGCCAATCTGGTGCCGGGCCTGTTGCGCCCGCTGGTGCATGAGGGCAAGGCGAACGCGCTGGTGAACCAACTGGTTGACGAGATCGTGCGCTGGCCGGTGCTGGCGGCCGTGAAGGCGCTGGTCGGGCACATGCATGGCGATGACGGCTATGGCCCGATGCGTGCACCGCTGGAGGCGCTGAATGCGGCTGACAGGGCGATGCTGATCGCCAATGTCGATGCCATCCTGCAGCTGAAGGCGGCATGAGGAGGTTGGATCATGGCTGAGATTGCCGAGCGCGACATCGAGCCGCTGAAGCTGCGCGAGCGCGCCTATGCCAGCTTTACCGAGCGGCTGCTGACACGCGAGATTCGCGCCGGGCAGTTTGTCTCCCAGCGCGAGCTTGTGGTGCTGACCGGCCTGCCGCTGGGCGCCATTCGCGAGCTGGTGCCGCGGCTTGAGGCCGAAGGGCTCATCAAGACCGTGCCGCAGCGTGGCATGCAGGTGGCCCATGTCGATCTCAACCTGATTCGCAATGCTTTCCAGTTTCGTGCCTTTCTCGAGCGCGAGGCGACGGCACTTTTTGCGCAGAACGCCAGCGATGCCAGCATCGCTGCGCAGAGACTGGCGCATGAGGCCATCATCGCGCGGGCAGAGGCCGGCGGCGATGATGAGCTGGTGCGCGACGCCGAAGCCGTTGACCGTGGCTTGCACGAAGCCATCATCGATCATCTCGACAACGAGATCATTGCCAAGGCCTACCGGGTCAACTGGCTGAAGATCAAGCTGATCCGCCAGAACGAGACGCGGCTTTATGCCGAGCTTGTTGTGCCGGTGATGCGCGACCATCTCCAGGTGATTGCGGCGATGCAGGCGCGCGATAGTGAGAAGGCTGCCGCCGCGATGCTGGACCACATCGCCAATGCGCGTGCACGTGCGATTGAACTTTGAAGGCTTCCAATCCGGTCACTTTGGCCTAACTGAATTTTGCAGCTTTGCTGCGCTGAAAAGACGACATCAGGGTTTTTTGCCATGCTCGACAAACCATCCCGCAACGCCGCTGAACCCGGCCGCCGCACGCTCATTCTGAATGCTGCCGACACGGTTGCGGTTGCCGTAGACCCGATCGAGCCCGGCGCGCAGGTTGGCACTGTCACCGCTCTCGCCCGCATTCCGCGCGGCCACAAGATGGCGCTGGTGCCGCTGGCTGTTGACGAGCCGATCCGCAAGTTCGGACAGATCATCGGCTTTGCGACACAACCCATCGCGCCCGGTGAATGGGTGCATGAGCACAATACAGGCTTCCATGCTTTTGAGCGTGACTATGCCTACGGCGCTGAGGCCAAGCTTGAGCCCGTGCTGCCGCTGGAGCAGCAAGCGACATTCGAGGGCTTCCGCCGCGCCAATGGCCAAGTCGGCACACGCAACTATGTCGGCATCCTGACATCGGTGAACTGCTCCGCCTCTGTCGCAAAATTCATGGCCGAGGAGGTCAAGCGCTCCGGCATTCTGGCGGACTATCCCAATGTCGATGGCGTCATCGCGCTGACGCACGGCACGGGCTGCGGCATCGACTATAATGGCGAGGCGTTCGAGGTGCTGAAGCGCACCACCTGGGGCTATGCCTGCAACCCCAACATGGCAGCTGTGCTGGTGGTTGGCCTCGGTTGCGAGGGCTTCCAGATCAAGCGGATGAAGGACGCTTATGGCGTGGTCGAGAGCGATGTTTTCCGCTCCATGACCATCCAGGAGACGGGGGGCACCCGCAAAGCCGTGGCGGCCGGCGTCGAGGCGCTGAAAGCCATGCTGCCCATCGCCAACCGCGCGACGCGGCAGACCGCGCCTGCCTCCGAGCTGATGCTGGCGCTGCAATGTGGCGGCTCTGATGGCTATTCCGGCATCACGGCCAACCCGGCGCTTGGCGCGGCAGTCGATCTGCTGGTGCGCCATGGCGGCACAGCGATCCTGTCCGAGACGCCGGAGATTTATGGCGCCGAGCACTTGCTGACCCGCCGTGCGGCCACGCGCGAGATAGGCGAAAAGCTCGTCGGCATCATCAAGTGGTGGGAGGATTATACGGCGCGCGCCCGCATGGACATGAACAACAACCCGTCGCCCGGCAACAAGGCGGGCGG
>JANMMX010000211.1:0-5699 GCA_031373605.1 Allobosea sp.
CGCTGGCCCGATCATCATCGGCCAGGCCTGCGAGTTCGATTATTCAGGCACGCAGGCCGTCAAGACGCTGAAGGCCGAGGGCTACCGCATCGTGCTGGTCAACTCGAACCCGGCCACGATCATGACCGACCCCGACCTGGCCGATGCCACCTATGTCGAGCCGATCACGCCGGAGGTCGTTGCCAAGATCATCGAGAAGGAACGCCATGTCCTGCCCGGCGGCTTTGCCTTGCTCCCGACCATGGGCGGGCAGACGGCACTGAACTGCGCGCTTTCGCTCAACAAGAAATCGCTGGTTGATGCCGATGGCAGGAAGATCAGCGTTCTGGAGAAATTCGATGTCGAGATGATCGGCGCCACCGCCGAGGCCATCGACAAGGCCGAGGATCGCGAGCTGTTCAAGGTGGCGATGAAGGCCATCGGACTGGAAACCTGCCGCTCGCACCACATCAAGACACTCGGCGCAGCGCTTGAGGCACTGGCCGATATCGGCCTGCCCGCGATCATCCGCCCCTCCTTCACCATGGGCGGCACAGGCGGCGGCATTGCCTACAACAAGGCCGAGTTCATCGACATCGTCGAGCGCGGCATCGACGCGTCCCCCACCAGCGAAGTGCTGATCGAGGAAAGCGTGCTGGGCTGGAAAGAATACGAGATGGAGGTTGTCCGCGATAAAAACGACAACTGCATCATCGTCTGCTCCATCGAGAACTTTGATCCGATGGGCGTCCATACCGGCGATTCAATCACGGTTGCTCCCGCGCTGACGCTGACCGACAAGGAATACCAGATCATGCGCGACGCCTCTCTGGCGGTGCTGCGCGAGATCGGTGTCGAGACCGGCGGCTCGAACGTGCAGTTCGCCGTCGACCCCAAGACCGGCCGCATGATCGTCATCGAGATGAACCCGCGCGTCTCCCGCTCATCGGCGCTGGCCTCCAAGGCCACCGGCTTCCCGATTGCCAAGGTCGCGGCGCGCCTGGCTGTCGGCTACACGCTGGACGAGATCGCCAATGACATCACGGGTGGTGCAACGCCCGCGTCGTTTGAGCCGACCATCGACTATGTGGTCACCAAAGTGCCGCGCTTTGCCTTCGAGAAGTTTCCCGGATCCGAGCCGACGCTGACCACGGCGATGAAATCAGTCGGCGAATCGATGGCCATTGGCCGCACCTTCCAGGAATCGCTGCAGAAAGCCTTGCGCTCGCTCGAAACCGGGCTGGACGGGCTTGACGAGATCGAGATCACCGGCCTTGGCCAGGGTGATGACAAGAATGCGATCCGCGCCGCCATCTCGACACCGACACCCGACCGCATTCTGCAGGTGGCGCAGGCCATGCGCTTTGGCTTCACGGACGAGCTGATCCATGAGAGCTGCGGCATCGATCCGTGGTTTCTGGAGCAGATGCGCGGGATCGTCGAGACCGAACAGAAGCTGCGCGAACACGGCCTGCCGCAGACGCCGGGCGCGCTGCGCCAGATCAAGGCCATGGGCTTTTCCGACAAGCGGCTGGCTGCCCTCACGGGCAAGGCGGAAGAGGACGTCAAGGCGCTGCGCCGCAAGCTCGCCGTGCGCCCCGTCTTCAAGCGCATCGACACCTGCGCCGCCGAGTTCCGCTCGCCGACCGCCTACATGTATTCGACCTATGCCATGCCGTTTGCCGGCGTGCTGGCGGATGAATCCCTGCCGACAGACCGCAAGAAGGTGGTGATTCTGGGCGGCGGTCCCAACCGCATCGGCCAGGGCATCGAGTTCGACTATTGCTGCTGCCATGCCTGCTATGCGCTGCGCGATGCCGGATTCGAGACCATCATGGTCAACTGCAACCCGGAAACCGTCTCGACCAACTACGACACGTCGGACCGGCTGTATTTCGAGCCGCTGACGGCCGAAGACGTGCTGGAAATCCTCGAAACCGAAAAGCAGAACGGCACGCTGCATGGCGTGATCGTGCAGTTTGGCGGCCAGACGCCGCTGAAGCTCGCCAATGCGCTGGAACAGGCCGGCATCCCGATTCTGGGCACCTCGCCGGACATGATCGATCTGGCCGAGGACCGTGACCGCTTCAAGCGCCTGCTCGACAAGCTGCAGCTGCGCCAGCCCAAGAACGGCATCGCCTATTCGGTCGAGCAGTCGCGCCTGATCGCAGCCGAGCTTGGCCTGCCCTTCGTCGTTCGCCCGTCCTACGTGCTGGGTGGCCGCGCCATGGAGATCATCCGCGACGAGCAGCAATTCGAGAATTATCTGCTCGGCACCCTGCCCTCGCTGATCCCCTCCGAGGTCAAGGCGAAGTATCCCAATGACAAGACCGGGCAGATCAACACGGTGCTCGGCAAGAACCCGCTGCTGTTCGACCGCTATCTGTCGGACGCCATCGAGGTGGATGTCGATTGCCTGAGCGATGGCAAGGACGTCTTCATCGCGGGCATCATGGAACACATCGAGGAAGCGGGCATCCATTCCGGCGATTCCGCCTGCTCGCTGCCTCCGCGCTCGCTCTCGCCCGAGATGCTGGCCGAGCTTGAGCGCCAGACGAAAGCCATGGCGCTGGCGCTCTCGGTTGGCGGGCTGATGAACGTGCAATATGCGATCAAGGATGGCGTGATCTACGTGCTCGAAGTCAATCCGCGTGCCTCGCGCACCGTGCCTTTCGTTGCCAAGGTCATCGGCAAGCCAATCGCCAAGATTGCCTCACGCATCATGGGCGGCGAGAGCCTCGCCAGCTTCAATCTCAGGTCCGAGCCGCTGAACCATGTCGGCGTGAAGGAAGCGGTGTTCCCCTTCGCACGCTTCCCCGGCGTCGACGTTTTGCTGGGGCCTGAAATGCGCTCCACCGGCGAAGTCATCGGGCTGGACTGGTCCTTTGACGTCGCCTTTGCCAAGAGCCAGCTGGGCGCAGGCTCCGCCGTGCCGGTCAAGGGCGCGGTGTTTGTCTCGGTGCGCGACCAGGACAAGCCGCGCATCCTGCCCACCATGCGGATGCTGGCCGATCTCGGCTTCCGAATCATCGCCACTGGCGGCACCTTGCGCCTGCTGGAAGAGGAAGGCATTGCTGCCGCCCGCATCAACAAGGTGCTGGAGGGCAGGCCACATGTGGTCGATGCCATCAAGAATGGCGAGATCCAGCTGGTGTTCAACACGACCGACGGACCAAAGGCGTTGCAGGATTCCCGCTCGCTTCGCCGCGCCGCCCTCTTGCACAAGGTGCCATATTACACCACCTTGGCAGGAGCCATCGCGGCGGCAGAGGGCATTCGTGCCTATTGCCGCGGCGATCTCGAAGTGCGGTCCTTGCAATCGTATTTCGAGCACGCGGCCTGAGAAGGGCCACGCGGACGATTTCGCCGACCTTTGGACCGCCGACCCCGCAGCCTCGCCAGGCGTGCTGCGGTCTCCGGATTTGTGAAGAAACAGGATTAGGCAGATGGAAAAGGTTCCGATGACAGCAGGCGGCTTTGCCGCGCTGGAAACCGAACTGAAGCGCCGGCAGCAGGAAGATCGCCCGCGCATCGTGCTGGCGATTTCAGAGGCGCGCGCCCATGGCGACCTGTCGGAGAATGCCGAGTATCACTCCGCCAAGGAGTCCCAGTCGCTCAACGAGGGCCGCATCCAGGAGCTGGAATCGCTGATCGGCCGCGCCGACATCATCGACATCTCGAAGCTGGGCGGTGACACGGTGAAGTTCGGCGCCACCGTGACACTGATTGATGACGACACCGAAGAGAAGAAGATCTACCAGCTCGTCGGCGAGCCCGAAGCCGATGTGCGCTCCGGCAAGGTCTCGATCTCCTCGCCCATCGCCAAGGCTCTGATCGGCAAGAAAAAGGGCGATGGCGTGCAGGTCAACACGCCGGGTGGCGGCAAATCCTACGAGATCGTCAGCGTCGCCTTTCGGTGATGCGCCTGTCTGTTCGGCGCTGATGCTGGCCCGCAAGACCATCGAAGCCGCCTTGCGGGTTGTCGAGGCTGAGGCTGTTCCGCTGCGGCTCGAAGGCCGCGTGGCGGATTACATTCCGGCACTGGGCCGTGTGCCTGCCGACAGGTTCGGCCTGTCGATCATGCTGGTGGATGGCACGCTGCATGAGCTTGGCCAGGCCCGCGAGGCCTTCTCGATCCAGAGCATCTCGAAGCTGTTCACGCTGGCGCTGGCGGTTGATCTTCTTGGCGATGACGCATGGCAGCGCATCGGTCGCTCGCCCACCAATGCTGCCTTCAACGCGCTGGGCTGGCTCGAGACCGAGAAGGGCCGCCCCTACAACCCCTTCGTCAATGCCGGCGCATTGGCCGTCAGCGACCTGATTCTGAACCGGATGGCGACGCCCTTGCCCGCCATCCTCGATTTCATTGGCCGGGTTTCGGATGATGACGAGGTCGATCTCGATTTCGAAGTCGCCGAAAGCGAGCGCGCAACGTGCGACCGCAACGCGGCCATCGCCCACCTGATGAAGAGCTATGGCACCATCACCGGGCCCGTCGCGCCATTGCTCGATCTCTATTGCGAACAATGCGCCATCGCGATGAATGTTCGTCAGCTGGCGACCGCAGGTCTGATCTTCGCCACAGGCGGCCTCGATGCGCGCGGCCGCCGCGTGCTGGACCCTGTCACCACCAAGCGCATCAATGCGCTGCTGGCGGTCGCCGGCATGTATGATGCGGCCGGCGAGTTCGCCTTCCGCGTCGGCCTGCCGGCCAAAAGCGGCGTTGGTGGCGGCATTCTGGCGATTGTTCCTGGCGTCATGTCGATTGCCGTCTGGTCGCCGGGGCTGGATGCGCAGGGCAACTCGCTGGCGGGCGTGGCGGCGCTCGAAGTGCTCAGCCGCGAGCTGGAGCTGTCGGTATTCCGTGCGCGATAATCACGCGCCTTCAGCCCTCAGCCAAACGGCACCATCGGCGCATCCTTGATGCGGCCAAGCGACAGGGCCGTGCGGACATTGCGCACATTCGGCAGCGCCGTCAGCTCGTTCACCAGCGCCTGCACGGCAGCCAGATCGCTTGCCACGCATTTCAGGATGAAATCGATCTCGCCAGAAAGCGTCCAGCATTCACGCACCGCACGCCAGCCGCGCACATGCGCCTCGAACCCGGCGAGATCGGCCTCGGCCTGACTGGCCAGATGCACGAAGGCAAAGCAGACGACATCGAGGCCAAGCTTCTTCTCGTCCAGCAGCGCGCGATAGCCGGTGATGATACCGGCTTCCTCCAGCGCCCGCACGCGGCGCAGGCAGGGCGGAGGCGAGATGCCGACGCGCGAGGCCAGCTCGACATTGGTCATGCGCCCGTCGCCCTGAAGCTCCTTCAGGATGCGCAGGTCGATGTCATCAAGGGTGAAGGCGGTGGCGTGGGCGCGCAAGGCAGCCTCTCGCGGCAGCAAGGGAACGGGGGAAAACTGTCAGACGCTGGTGTAGACGGCGCGCACAGACGATACAAGGGAAGCCATGAACCCTGTCCCCAGCCCTGTCCCTAACCTTGAGCAGCCATCCGCTGCTGATCTCAGCCTCGTTCCCGCCATCTGGGTGCTGACCGATGGCAAGGCGGGTGACGAGGTGCAATGTATCGGCGTGGCCGAGCGTATCGGCGTCAGGCCCGATGTGCGGCGCGTCAATCCGGGCAAGCCCTGGGTCTGGCTGATGCCGCGTGGCCCGATTGACCCGCGCGAGGGGCCGGAGCGCGAGAACAGCCCGATCCGCCCGCCTTTCCC
>JANMMX010000367.1:0-3581 GCA_031373605.1 Allobosea sp.
GTTCCATCCCTCAATCCGCCGGGTGGCGCGCCGAAAGAGATTGGCGCGCCCGTTCTGACGGTCTCAAATCTCGGCAAGACCTATCGAAAGCGCAGCTTCTTCGGCAAAGGCCGCGAAGTGCATGCAGCAGCCGACGTCTCCTTCCAGATCGGGCGCGGCGAGACGCTTGGTGTGGTGGGCGAATCCGGATCCGGGAAATCAACCGTCGGGCGCTGCTGCCTGCGGTTGATCGAGCCTGACACCGGCATGATTATGCTGGGTGATCTCTCCATCCGCGAACTTTCGGCGCGCGCCTTCCGCCCGCACCGCAAGCGCATCCAGATGGTGTTTCAGGACCCGTTTGCCTCGCTCAATCCGCGCCGCACAGTCGGGCAGATTCTGAGCGAAGGTCCGGTGGCGCATGGCATCGCCTTGTCCCAGGCCATGGCGCGAGCGCGCGAGTTGCTGGACCTGGTCGGTCTCAATGCAAATGCGATCGACCGCTATCCGCATGAGTTCTCCGGCGGCCAGCGCCAGCGCATTGGCATTGCGCGCGCGCTGGCTCTGGAGCCCGATGTTCTGGTGGCGGACGAGGCTGTGTCCGCGCTCGATGTCTCGGTGCAGGCGCAGATCCTGACCCTGATCCGTGACATCCAGCTGCGGCTGGGCCTGGGTATTCTCTTCGTCACGCATGATCTGCGCGTCGCGGCTCAAGTCTGTGATCGCATTGCGGTGATGCAGCACGGGCGCATCGTCGAGCAGGGCTCGACCGCCGCGCTCTTCGCCAACCCGCAACACGCATACACGCGCCAGCTTCTGGCGGCAGTGCCGGGCCGTGCCCGTTTCTCACATTGATCTTCCAGACTGACAGGGGCCTTTCTTGACCAACGCATTTCCCGGCATCCGCTTTCTCAAGGCAGAGACCTCTCCCAGCCAGCGTGACAACCGCAAGCTTGAAGAGACGGTGCGCGATGTGCTGGGGCAGGTGCAGGCGGATGGTGACGCCGCGCTGTCGCGCTTCAGCGCCAAGTTCGATCAGGTCGAGATCGAGCGTTTCGAGGTCAGCCCGGCTGAGATCAAGGCGAGTCTCGCCGACCTTGCGCCTCAGACGCGGGCTGACACGGAATTTGCCATCGAGCGTGTGCGGGCCTTCGCGCAGGCGCAGCGCGCCACCATGGTCGATCTCGACCGCGAGATGTTGCCCGGCCTGCATCTGGGCCATCGCATCCTGCCCATCCAGCGCATTGGTGCCTATGTGCCGGGCGGTCGCTACCCGCTCCTGTCAGCGCCAGTGATGACGATTGTTCCGGCCAAGGTCGCCGGCTGTGACGAGGTCATCGCCTGCATGCCGCCCAAGGCGCATCCGGCCATGATCGCGGGCGCGTATCTGGCGGGGGCCGATCGCATCTTCCGTGTCGGTGGAGCGCAGGCGATTGCGGCCATGGCTTTCGGCACGGCCAGCATTCCGGCAGTCGACAAGATCGTTGGTCCCGGCAACGCCTATGTGAACGAGGCGAAGCGGCAGGTCTTCGGCACGGTCGGCATTGACCAGCTGGCTGGCCCGTCCGAGATCTTCATCGTGGCGGACGAGACGGGCGATGCCGAGACGCTGGCCACGGATTTGCTGGCACAGGCCGAGCATGATGTCGCGACACGCGTCGGGCTCATCACCACCGATGCCACGCTGGCGGCTGCGACGCTTGCCGCAGTCGAGCGCCAGCTCAGGACGCTCAGCACGGCGCATACGGCTGGCCCAGCCTGGGAGCGGCAAGGCCAGATCGCGATTGCCGATTCGGAGGCGGCCATGCTGGCCTATTCCGATTTCATCGCTGCCGAGCACCTGCAGGTTCACACGCGCGATCCGCACGCGACGGCTGAGAAGCTGCGCAATTATGGCTCGCTCTTCATCGGGGTGAATGCCTCTGTTGTTTATTCCGACAAATGCGCGGGTACCAATCACACGCTGCCGACGATGCGCGCCGCGCGCTACACCGGTGGGCTCTGGGTCGGCTCCTTCCTGAAAGTGGTGACGCATCAATGGCTGGATGATGCCGGTGTCGCCGCCGTCGCGCCGCCCGCCATCCGCCAGAGCGAAACCGAGGGTCTGGAAGGCCACCGCCGCGCTGCTGCCCACCGGCTGGGGCCAAACGCCAGGTGAGGCCGTCGCTGATGCAACCGCGCATCCTGGTCGGGCGGCTTTGGCATGAGGGCCATTCCTTCAACCCGGTCCTGACCGAGCTGGCCGACATGGCCATCACGCGCGGCGACGCCCTGCTGATGGAGGCGCGCGCCAGTGCAACTGCCCTGACAGGCATCGTGCGCGAGGCGGACAGGCGTGGTTTCGCGCTGGTGCCTTCCATCGCTGCCTGGGCACGACCGGGAGGGCCGATCAGTGAAGCCGTGTTCGAGCAGATGGCAGATGCACTCGTTGCCTGCGTGCGGCAGGGCGGCTTTGACGCGATCTGTCTTGAGTTGCACGGCGCCACGACAGCGGAACATCTGACAGATACCGAAGGCGCTCTGCTGGCTCGGCTGCGCGCTGTGGTCGGGCCTGATCTGCCTATCGCGGTGGCGCTTGACCTGCACGGCCACGTTACGCCGCAAATGGTCGAGGCAGCCACAATCATGACGGGCTATCGCACCAACCCGCATGCCGACATGGTGGAGACCGGTGCCCGCGCCATGGCGCTGCTGGCTGACATGCTTGCGACTGGACATCGCCCAACCGCAACACTGCTGCGCGTTCCCTTCCTTACACGCGGCGCTGACGAGACATCGCACGGGCCGCTTGTCGCGATTTGCAGCGAGGCTGATGGCTGGCGCAACCAGCCCGGTCTCATCGAGCTGTCGATCTTCAACACGCATCCCTTCATCGATGGCGAAGGGCTGGGCCAGAAAGTGCTGGCTTATGATGGTGGCAGTGGCATCGGCAATGCCGCCTGCCGCGCCGTCGGGCAGAGCCTCTGGAATGCGCGCCACGATTTTACCGAAACGCTGCCCGATGTCGCAGGCGTTCTGGCAAAGGCCGCCAAGGCGGACAGGCCCTTCGTGCTGGGCGATCAGGGAGACCGTGTGCTGGGCGGCGGGCCGGGTGACTCGGTCGAGATCGCGCGCATGGCGCTGGCGCAGTTTCCTGATTTGCGCGTCGCTGCACCCGTGCATGACCCTGAAGCCGTGCGCGAGGCAACGACAGCTGGCGAGGGTGCAGTGGTTCGGCTGGCTGTCGGCGGCCGCACCACGCCTGGCCTTGCCTCGCTTGAGGCCGAATGGCGGGTCGAGCGGCTGTTTCAGGCACGCTTTGTCAATCACGGCCCCTACATGGCTGGCGTTGTGGCCGATCTGGGTGTGAGTGCCGTTCTGGCCTTTGGCAACCTGCGGATGATCGCAACCAGCCGTGCGCCGAATGTGCATGATCCCGCATTCTTCGAGGCGGCTGGCTTGCCTGTTGCAGGACAGCAGGTGCTGGTCGCCAAATCCGGCAATCACTACAAGCTGTCCTTTGCGGATGTCGCTGAGGCTGTCACAGTCGATACGCCGGGCCTCACCGCCTTCCGCTTGCACGATCTGCCCTATCGCCATGCCCGGCCTGTCTGGCCCTGCGA
>JANMMX010000390.1:0-1797 GCA_031373605.1 Allobosea sp.
CCGCCCGCCCCCGCTCATCCTTGGCCATGAGGCGGCGGGCACCATTGCATCGGGACCACGCATGGGTGAGCGTATCACCATCAACCCGCTGGTGGTGGACCCTGCCTGCCCCTATGCAATCGAGGGGCGCTGGCACCTGTCGCCGACGCGCCAGATCATCTCCATGCCGCCACGCCCCGGTGCCTTTGCCGAGTTGACCCGTATCCCGGAGCGCAACATTCTCGCCATTCCCGACACGCTGCCGATTGCGCATGCGGCACTGGCGGAACCGATTGCGGTGGCCTGGCATGCCGTGAAGCTGGGCATGAACCGGCTGCACCAGCCGCTGGCCGCAAGCAAGGTCGTCATTCTGGGCGGTGGCGCCATCGGGCTCGCCTGCGGGCTGATCGCCCGCCATTTCGGCGCGCATGACATCGTGATCGGCGAGACGAATGTGCTGCGCCGCGACGCGCTGAAGGCACATGAGCAATTTGCGACGTATACACCGGGCGGAGCAGACGAACCGGATGCCAACAGCATCGATCTGGTCATCGACGCCGTGGGAGCCAATGCCACGCGCGCGGCCTCCTGCGCCATGGCGCGGCCCGGCAGCGTCATCGTCCATGTCGGCCTGCTGCCCGGCCATGAGGGGCTCGACATCCGCAAGATCACGCTGCAGGAAATTACGCTGACGGGTTCGTATTGCTACACGCCGTCCGATTTCGCGCAGACGGTGCAGGCGCTGGTCAAAGGTCAGCTGGGCGCGATGCGTTGGGCCGAAGAGCGGCCCTTGTCCGAGGGTGCAGCCGCCTTTGCCGCCATCGACGCTGGCACGACAGCAGCGGCCAAGATCGTGCTGCGGCCGGGCTCCTGAGGCTCGCGGTTCTAGAACACCACGACCGACCTGATGCTGGTGCCTTCATGCATCAGATCGAAGGCGTGGTTGATGTCGTCCAGCGGCATGGTGTGGGTGATGAGATCATCGATGTTGATCTTGCCGTCCATGTACCAGTCGACCATTTTCGGCACATCCGTGCGCCCGCGTGCGCCGCCGAAGGCCGAGCCCTTCCAGACCCGGCCCGTGACCAGTTGGAAGGGACGTGTCGCGATTTCCTGGCCCGATGGGGCGACGCCAATGATGATGCTCTCGCCCCAGCCGCGATGCGTGCATTCCAGCGCCTGGCGCATGGTGTGGATATTGCCGATACACTCGAACGAGAAATCCGCGCCGCCGCCGGTCAGGTCGACAATCGCCTGCACCACCTTGTCGCGGCCGACCTCATCCGGATTGATGAAA
Source organism: Allobosea sp. (assembly GCA_031373605.1). GTDB lineage: Bacteria > Pseudomonadota > Alphaproteobacteria > Rhizobiales > Beijerinckiaceae > Allobosea. The sequence continues at coordinate 1,277 of JANMMX010000390.1, forward strand.
TGCGTCATGCCGAACTTCTTCGCCATGGCGACTTTGCCGGGGTTGAGATCGACGCCGATGATCTTGTCCGCCCCCACCATGCGCGCCGCCTGCAGGACATTGAGCCCGATGCCGCCCAGCCCGAACACCACGACATTGGCGCCAGGCCAGACCTTGGCCGTGTAGATCACCGCGCCAATGCCGGTGGTGACGCCGCAGCCGATGTAGCAGATCTTGTCGAAGGGCGCGTCTTCCCGCACCTTGGCCAGCGCAATCTCGGGCAGCACGGTGAAATTCGAGAAGGTTGAGCAGCCCATATAGTGAAACAGCTCGCCGCTCTGGCGGCTGGTGGCGCCGCTGCCTTGTGCAACCGCCTCGCAGGAGAAGCGCGAAGTCTGGTCCGGCATCAGCCCCTGCCCCTGCGTGGCGCGGATGGCCGTGCAGAGGTTCGAGCGCTGCGACAGGCAGGTTTTGCAGGCGCGGCATTCCGGCGTGTAAAGCGGAATGACGTGATCGCCGACCTTGAGCGATGTCACGCCCTT
>JANMMX010000400.1:0-7478 GCA_031373605.1 Allobosea sp.
TCAGCTGTGACATAAAGCACCGTGTCGCGCCGCGCCGGATCGGTCTTGGTGAGCTTCCACGGCTCTTGCGATGCGAAGTAGCGGTTGGCTTCCGCCACCACAGCCCAGATTTCGGCAAGGATCGTGTGCAGCGCGTAGTCGCCGAAGGCGGCGCGTGCCTTGGCAGGCAGTGCATCGGCCTGTGCGAGCATGGCCTGATCTTCGGGCGTGAAGGCGCCATGGGCCGGCACGGCACCGTTGCAATTCTTGGCGATCATCGACAGCGAGCGCTGTGCCAGGTTCCCCAGATCATTGGCGAGATCGGCATTGGTGCGGGCGATGATCGCTTCATGGCTGTAGTTGCCATCCTGGCCAAACGGCACTTCTCGCAAAAAGAAGTAGCGCAGCTGGTCGGTGCCATAAGTCTGCGCCAAGGCCATCGGATCGATGACATTGCCGACCGACTTCGACATCTTCTCGCCGCGGTTGAACAGGAAGCCGTGCACCACGACCTGCTTGGGCAAGGGCAACTTGGCCGACATCAGGAAGGCCGGCCAGAAAATGGCATGAAAGCGGGTGATGTCCTTGCCGATCACATGCACGTCTGCGGGCCAGAATTTCGCGCGCGGAGATGCGGCTTCCGGCCAGCCGGTCGCTGTCAGATAGTTGGTCAGGGCATCGACCCAGACATACATCACATGCTTCGGGTTGCCGGGGACCGGGATGCCCCAGTCGAAGGTCGTGCGGCTGATCAATAGGTCCGCCAGCCCGCGCTTCACGAAAGCAATGATCTCGTTGAAATATTTCTCGGGCTGCACGAATTGCGGGTTGGCCTCGTAGTGTTTGAGCAGGCGCTCGCCGAAGGCTGACAGCCTAAAGAAATAGCTCTCTTCTTCCACCCATTCGACCGGTGCGCCGGAAGGCGCAAAACGCGGGCCACCCGCCTCCCCCGTCAGCTCATCCTCGTCGAAATAAGCCTCGTCGCGCACCGAATACCAGCCGGCATAACTGTCGAGGTAGATATCGCCGTTGGCCTCCATCGCCTGCCAGATGGCCTGCGTCGTCACGGTGTGGCGCGACTCCGTCGTGCGCAGCACATCATCCGAGCGGGCGTTCAACGTCTCGCCCATGGCATTGAACTGGGCTGCTGTGCGGTCCGCTAACTGCTGCGGCGTGATGCCCGCTTTGGCCGCCGTCTGCTGCATCTTCAGCCCGTGTTCGTCCATGCCCGTCAGATAGAGCGTCTCGAAGCCGTCAAGCCGCTTGAAGCGGGCAATGACATCGCTCAGCACGCGCTCATAGGCGTGGCCGATATGCGGCGCCCCATTGGCGTAGGGGATGGCGGTGGTGACGTAAAAAGTGTTCGACACGTTCAGGTTTCCAGGTCTCAGGCGCCGCGCGACTGTCTTACCGCCTCGGCCAGATCCCGGAACAGGGTGATGACCAAGGGGCGCCGGTCGAGATTGTAGCTGGCAGCCTCGCGCACGGCGGTCTCGAGGCTTTCCCATACCTCTGCAAGGGGCGCAAGCCGCGCTGCAGGTTCGGCTGCGCGCGTCGCCACCTGCGCGCCCAGCCAGGCCTGTACCGTATCGATCATAACAGCGAAATCATCGGCGCCCGCCTTGCCGGCCGTATCCTCGGCCAGAGCCAGCAGGCTTGTCGCATCAATATCGGGCAATGCGTCGAGGCGGGCGGTGACAGCCCGGATCAGCGCAATGGTCTCGGGATCGACGGCATTGAGTGCACGCCGCACGGACCCTGCCGCGAGGGATGCGGATGCGGCCAGCGCCTTGTGGTCGAACGGCGTGTTCACGGCGGAAAGCGCCGCTTCGCCGGCCTGAACAATTTCGTCCGGTGTCAAAGGTCCAAAAGCGAGCTTGCGGCAGCGCGAGCGGATTGTCGGCAAGACCTGGCCGATGGCTGGCGCCACGATCAGGAAGAGACAGTTTCTCGGCGGCTCTTCCAGCAGCTTGAGCAAGGCATTGGCCCCTGCCCGGTCGAGATCGACGGTCGAATCGACAATGCAGATGCGCCAGCCGCCGGCGGCTGCACTCGAGCCAAACAGCTCGATGATGCGCCGCACGCTATCGACCGGAATGTTGGCGCTGATCGTTTTGCCATCAGGACGAATGATCCGGCGCAGCACGTGCAGATCGGGATGAGACTGCGCCATGATCTTGCGCGCCACCGGATGCTCGGGCGACACGTCGAGCGACGTCACGGACCGCGCTGCACTTTTTGGGTCGGTATGGGCCAGCATGAAGCGCGCGACACGATAGGCAAAGCTCGCCTTGCCGATGCCTTCGTCACCCGTCAGCAACCAGCCATGATGCATGCGCCCGGAGGCAAGCGCATCGAGAAACGCCTGCTCCTGCGTGGCATGACCAAAGAGCCTTGCCATGGCGCGCGGATGCGCTGCATGGGGCAGTCGGTCCGGCTCGATCAGTTCTGAACTCATATGGGCTCTGGACCCGGATTCAGCCGTGCCGTCAATGCGCTCCACGCCAACTCAGCCACATCGTCTGGCGATCCGGCAGCATCAATCACGATGCAGCGCGCTGGCTCTGCGGCTGCGATATCAAGAAAAGCCTGCCGCAGGCGCCGGTGAAAGCCAATGCCTTCGCCCTCAAAACGGTCTTTTGCCGCGTTGCCGCGCCGCGCATCGGCGCGGGACAGACCAGTTTCCGGCGGCAGGTCCAGCATCAGCGTCAAGTCGGGCTTTGCCTTGCCAACCACAATGCGCTCCAGCGAGCGCAGGGTCGCTGCATCAATGCGCCCGAGCGCGCCTTGATAGGCACGGGTCGAATCGGAAAACCGGTCGCAAATGATCCATGCGTCCCGCTTGAGTGCAGGCAGGATCAGCTTGTCGAGATGGTCAGCCCGCGCAGCATAAAACATCAGCGCCTCGGCAACAGGCCCTGCCGACTTGATCTGCCCTGAGAGGATCGCCTCGCGGATGGCTTCGGCCTTGGCCGAGCCGCCAGGTTCACGCGTGCGCACAACATTGTGGCCGAGCGCTTCCAGCCGTCCGGCGAGCGCCTTGGCGAGTGTCGATTTGCCGGCCCCTTCCCCGCCCTCCAATGTGATGAAGCGGCCAGCCATCTCGCTCAACTGCGGCCAAAGGCCTTGCGGATGGAGCCAATGGCGCCTTCCAGGATGGCATCCCATGCTTTTTGCTGGAGCGTGCCTTCAGCTACAGCCGTGGCTGTAAAAAGCGGCACTTCAAGCGCCTTTACATCGCCGCGCGTGACGAAAAGTGTCCCGACCTGCCTGCCCGCCTCAACAGGCGCCTTGAGCGGCCCCTGATAGACAATGCGCGCGTTGATCCGCTCGGAGGACCCGCGTGGCAATAGCAGCCGGATTTCGCCCTTCGCTTTCAATTGCACAACGCTGGCAGCACCACCAAAAACCTTGGCCTCGCCGATGCTTTCGCCATCCTTGAACAAGGCTCTCTCCTCGAAAGATCGGAACCCCCATTCCAGCAGCTTGCGCGCTTCGACCGCCCGGTCACGCGCTGTCGGCAGACCATTGACCACGACAATCAGACGCTGCCCGTTCTGCACGGCCGAGCCGACAAGGCCAAAGCCGGACTCGTTCAGCATCCCGGTCTTGATGCCATCAGCACCGATATCCATCGTCAGCAATGGATTGCGGTTCTGCTGGCGCACCTTGTTCCAGGTGAATTCACGCTGCCCAAAGAGCTTGTATTGCTCAGGATATGTCGCAATGAGGTGCGCAGACAGCCGCGCCATTTCGCGCGATGTGACACGCTGCTCCGGATCGCCCATGCCGGTCGCATTGCGGAAGACCGACTGGTTCAAGCCCAGCGCGCGGACGCGCTCCGTCATCATCCGGGCAAAGTTCTGCTCGGTGCCAGCAATAGCCTCGGCAACAGCGATTGCCGCATCATTTCCCGATTGCACGATCAGGCCTTGCAGCATGTCCGAGAGTTTGATCTTGGAGCCAAGCTGCGCAAACATCGCAGAGCCCCCGGCAGGCGCCCCGCCTTTGCGCCAGGCGTTTTCCGAAATCGTTATTTCGTCATCCGGTTTCAGGCGACCCTTGGCCATTTCCTCGAAAACAACCAAGGCAGTCGCAATTTTCGCCATGCTGGCCGGCACCATCAGCGTGTCTGCCGCCTTTTCAAACAGAACCGTTCCGCTGGATGTGTCCAGAAGGATCGCGTGCGGCGCGGACGAGGTGAAGTTTTGAGCTTGCGTGGTGAAGCTGCCCAGCGACAAGGCCACCAGACATGCCAGAGCCAAAGCGGCAAGCCGGCCTACCGTCAGCTTCGCAGCACTCACCATTTTCTCACCCTGGCCGGTCACAGGCATCACATGATGTGATGCCGACGCGCCCGCACAAGGTCAAGGCGGATCGACGCAAACTTGCGCCAGTTCTTGCCGTGGAACAGCTCAGTCGCGCGTCAGAGGCCGGAAGGCTTGCGCTTTCAGATCGCGCGCCAGCGGATGCGACTGCGAGAAGTGCGAGGCAGGGCCATGCGGCTTGGCATAGAACAACTGGGCCACGGCCGGGCGCTGCGGCGCAACCGTGCCACGCAACGGAGATGCGGCCTGCGCCAGGGGCACATTTGCGCCGGGGATGGTGTCGAGATCGAAAGGCCGGTTCGGTGGACGCGGCACGGCGCGCACGAGGCCAGGCTGCGCTGCCGGCAACGGAGCGGCAGCAGGAGCCACTGCATTGACCGGTTCAGGTGCCGACTTCGTTTGTTCGCTATAGGCCAGAGCAGGGGTGGCAGTCTGCGGACGTGGCGAGATTGCCGGCTGGGCACGAACGGGCGCAGGGGCCTGAAGCTCGGGCGTCGATACCCGATCATCGATGCCATCACCATTCAGGTCACGCCCGGGGGCCGGACCGCGCGAAACGCCGCCGCCAGCGCTTGCCACGAGCGTCGAAGCGCTCTGGCCTGGCAATGCGGCGGGATTGCCATCCGTGCGCAGGCTGGCGAGCAGCTTGCCGTCGTCAGAGCCTCCGAGCGAGGCGTTGCCAAGATATTCGACGCGCACGCGGGCAGTGCCCAAATGCCGGAAAGCGAGCGCGTCGGCTGTGCGCTGCGAGACATCAAGCACGCGGCCACCGTGATAGGGCCCGCGATCATTGACGCGCACGACAATCGAGCGGCCATTCAAGGTGTTGGTGACGCGCGCATACGATGGCAGTGGCATTGTGGGGTGCGCGGCTGTGATCGAGTGGCGATCGTAAACCTCGCCATTCGCCGTCTTGCGGCCGTGGAAAGCCTCGCCATACCAGGAGGCAGCGCCAACAATCGTGTACCCCGTCGGCTTGGCATAGGGCGTGTAGCGCTTGCCAGCGACTGTGTAGGGCTTGCCGATGTGAAGGCGGCCACCGCCCTTGGGCACTTCGCCGCCCTCATTGACGACGCGCGGACTGGCGGTTCCGTATTTCGGGTGCGAGAACGCGCCGATCTCTTTCGAATTCGAGCGACGCTGAGCCGTCTGGTTGCCACAGTTGGCAACAAACACACCGACCAGTGCAACACAGGTCAAGCGGCAAACAGTCTTGACCGGGGCACGTGCCCGGAGAGAGGGAGATGTGTTCATCGCCTGATACGCAACCCGGCTTATCTCGCCTTGAGAGGCAAAAGATGCTGACATTCAGCCAATCCGTTCCTGCAACGACAGACCCGGGATGACATGGACCGGAAAATGCCCGGGTCATCAGTATGGATCAATCACGTGAACGGACGGTTAAGCCTCTTGCAGGCGCTTGGCAAGATCGCAGGGCGTGAATGCCTTGCCCCCCTGCCCTGCAGCAGCATCAGTTGCCGATGCGTGCAATGCCCGTGTCGCCATTGTCCTGCACCCAGCGGACGCGGCCATTGCCCTGCTCGGTCAGCGTGAAGCACATGGGCTTGCCTTCATACCATGTGGTCCACTGCTGGCAGAGCTTGTCGTTGCGCACCCACCAGCGACCACTGTCTGTCGGACGGATGAAGCGTCCCAGGCCGAGCGCCTCGCCAGTCCCGTCAACGCGCCCATCCCGGCGATAGAACAGCGGAAACTCACCACCCAGCGGCGCAGCAAGGTAGATCCGCTTGCCGGTGACGCGCTCACGAATTTCATCATTGTCGAGCTGGTTGTTGGCCAACGCTGCTGTGGCCGCTATCAGCGAGGCGATTGCAACGGCAAATGCGGTGACGGGGGCAGCGTAGCGGCCAAATCGGGCAAACGTTGATTGAAAAGACATGTCGAACCTCCAGAAGGCGTTCCAAATCCTGAATATGCGGCTGAAGTTTGGCAATTCACGACGATTTCGTTGATGCGCAGCCCCGACGCGGCGGAAAGAAGCACAATGTTGCGTCAAAGATCGCACATCCGATCTTGCCATTCCTACGCGAGGGCGGCATGAACGGATCGGCAGCGCTGTTCAAACTGTTGTGAGCGCGCAGCCAAACGGGCCACGCTGCACGCGTGGTTGTGCTGGAAGGGTGGCCGAGTGGTTTAAGGCAACGGTCTTGAAAACCGTCGTGGGTGCAAGTCCACCGTGGGTTCGAATCCCACCCCTTCCGCCAAATTTGAGTGCTATCTTATTGTTTTTATGATGTACTTTCTGAGCTAAAATAGTCTCACCCCAATTTTCACCCCAACATAGGCGCGCAAGCTGCAGGGCGTTTTGGTGGCGTGACATTGGGGGATGCCATCCAGCCTCTTTGAGGGCGGCGGGCCTTGTGAGCGTAGCCGCCCTCGAGAGCCCGCGAATGCCTTCGCTCGCCCCGGCACACCCTCACACCACCACCGCGTCGAACCAGCCCAGCCCCAGGGCCGCGCCCGTACCGATGTTGCAGGTGGCGGCCAGCTGGATGAGCGGCGCGAGTTCGCCGAGCGCGCCGCGAAAGACGAGGCGGCCCGTCCAGCCTTCCATGGCGATGGGCTGGTCGCCCTGGTTGCGCGAATGACGCGTCCAGGCGTGGCGCAGCCAGTCTTCCGCGTCGATGTCGAGCGCCGCGATGCGGGCGACCAGCGCCGTCTCATCCAGCACCAGCTGCGCCCCCTGCCAGCGCGCCATGGCGTTGACCCGGCGCGCACAGGCGACAAGCAGTGCGGACGGCTCGGCATGGCGGCTGTTGCGGCGACGGATCGTCAGCGGCGAGCGCATCTGGATGATGGCGCAGCTCGGGCGGCCGGGTGGTGGATCGATGAAGCCCGTGCGGCTGTGTTCGAGATCGCGCACCTCGACAGGCACACGCTGGCGCCGGTCTGGCCTGAGCGCGATGCCCGTGGTCAGCGCGTCCAGCATCGCGGTGGAGGCCTCGTCGCGCCAGGCGATGCCCCAGCCAAAGAGCGACAGCTCCACCATCAGCAGGCCGCCGGCAAGCCAGCCGCGGATGATGACGGGCTTGGGTGCCTCGTCGCCCGCCGACACACCACTGGCCATCGCAGTGAGCGGCTGGAACAGCGCGTCGAAGGCCCGTGGCCGCAGGCTGCCGCTCACCGTGAGGTTGGCCGGTTGGCGGGCGA
>JANMMX010000402.1:0-4074 GCA_031373605.1 Allobosea sp.
GGATGCGCCAGCCGACTCGGGCGGCCCGGATAGCCGAAGAAGGCAACAGGGTCCGGCGCGCCCAGCAGCACGATGTCGCCAGACGGGCGCAGGGCCTCGAGCGACAGATCAAGCGCATAGGGCAGGCGGGGCAGTGCGATATGGCCGGCCCCACGCTCGATGCGCGGAAGTGCCGTGCGCCCCATGATGCGGCAGCCGGTCTTTGCCGCGATGGCGCCCGCCAGTTTCAGGACGGGTGCGCGCACGGCGTCCGCACCCAGAAACAGCAGGCTGCCTGCGCCCTTGCGCAGAATGGCTGCGGCGGCCTCGATGGCGCTCTGCTCGGCGATCTGGCGCGCAGGCGCAGCACCTGACGCCACAGGCGCGCCGCCCGGTCCCCAGGCGGTGTCGGCAGGCAGGATCAGTGTTGCAATCTGCCCTTGCCCGGCCGGGCAGGCGGTGCGCGCGGCGGTGATGGCGGCGGCGCCATCTGCGGCGATGCCAAGGCTGTCGCGGCCGGTCTTCACCCAATGTGACATCGGGCGCGCCACGCCCTCTGTGTCCGAGGTCAGCGGCGCGTCATAGTTCAAATGCTGCGTGGTGTGCTCTCCGACAATGTTGACGATGGGCGTGCCGGCCTTGCGGGCGTTGTGCAGGTTCGCCAGCCCATTGGCGAGGCCGGGCCCCAGATGCAGCAGGGTCAGACCTGGCCGTCCCGTCATCCGTGACCAGCCATCGGCCGCGCCCGTCGCCACACCTTCGAACAGGCAGAGCACGCAAGACATGCCCTCGACCCTGTCCAGCGCCGAGACAAAATGCATCTCGGATGTGCCCGGGTTGGAAAAGCACATGTCGACACCCGCGCTCACAAGCGTGCGCACAAGGCTCTCGGCCCCGTTCATCGGCGGCGGCTTGTGCATTTGAAGACCTTCTCTGCAGTGCGTTTGGGAGATTACGTGCAGGAATCATAAGAGGTATCGGAATCATGACAACAATGTTGCGCGCTCTGCTTGTGCATGTGCACATTCGTTGCATGCAAGTTATCAGCACTTGACGGACGCGCCAGCAGCGAATCCAATCGGTTTGAAGCCGATTGGAAAAGGCTTTGATCGTCGGCGCATGCCGTTCGGCCGGGCTTTTCCAACGGCGTTGCATGTTGTGCCGCACCCTTTCCCCGGAGAGCCTCGATGAGCTGGACTGTTCTGAACAAGCGTATCCTTTGCGGTGGTGTCGGCATGCTGGCTTTGGCCGGTCTGGTTGCGCTGCAAGGCCTTGCAGCTGGACCTGTGGCCGCACAGACACCCAAGCAGGGCGGGTCTGTCCAGGTTGTCGTGCAGCCCGAGCCACCCATGCTGATGCAGGGGCTGAACCAGAATGGCCCGACGCTGATGATCGCGGGCAATATCTACGAGTCGCTGCTTCGCTTTGACGAAAAGCTCACGCCGCAGCCATCGCTGGCCAAGAGCTGGGATGTCTCGGCCGATGCCAAGGTCTACACGTTCAAGCTGCAGGAGGGCGTGACCTGGCATGATGGCAAGCCGTTCTCGGCCGATGATGTGGTGTTCTCGCTCGACAAGTTCCTGCGCGAGGTGCATCCGCGCTGGCGCCCCCTCGCCAATGCGCAGGTGGAGAAGATCGAGAAGGTCGACGATCTCACGGTGCGCATCACGCTGAAGCAGCCCTTCGGTCCGTTGATGCTGGCGATGGAAACATCCTTCACGCCGATGGTGCCCAAGCACATTTATGAAGGCACCGATTTCCGCGCCAACCCGGCCAACAACACGCCGATCGGCACCGGTCCGTTCAAGCTGAAGGAATGGAAAAAGGGTTCCTACATTCATCTCGTCAAGAACGAGAGCTACTGGCTCAAGGGCTCGCCGAAGCTCGACGAGATCTATTATCAGTTCATTCCGGATGCCTCGGCCAGCGCTGTCGCCTATGCCACAGGCAAGGTCGATGTGTTGACGGGCGGCTCGGTCGATGTGCGCGATGTGGCGCGGCTGTCGAAGATGCCGGGAACCTGCGTCACCACCAAGGGCTGGGAGATGTTTGCCCCCCATGCCTGGCTTGCGGTCAACCATCGCAATGGCGTGCTGGGCAACAAGGATTTCCGTCAGGGCCTGATGCATGCCATCGACCGGACCTTCGGCAAGGACGTTGTCTGGGACGGTGTCGGCAAGCTGCCGACAGGGCCGATCTCGTCCAAGACGCGCTTCTATGATGCCAACGTGAAGACCTATGAGTTCAGCCCGGCCAAGGCCAAGGCGCTGATCGCCTCCTCCGGCTACAAGGGCGAGCCGATCAAACTTCTGGGCCTGCCTTACGGCGAGGTCTGGACCCGCTGGGCGGAAGCCATCAAGCAGAACCTGGCCGATGTTGGCGTCAATGTCGTGATCGAGAACACCGATGTGCCCGGCTGGACGGCACGCGTCGGCAATTTCGAGTTCGATATGACCTTCAACTTCCTCTACCAGTTCGGTGATCCGGCCACCGGCGTGGCACGCAGCTATGTCACGACCAACATCGTCAAGGGCAACCCGTTCGGCAATGTCGGTGGCTATTCCAACCCTGAGGTCGACAAGCTTTATGCGGAGGCGGCGAATGCCGCTCCCGATTCCAGGCGGCAGGAGCTCTACACAAAGGTGCAGCAGATCCTTGCCGAGGAACTGCCCGTGCTCTGGCTGCTGGAGATGGATTTCCCGACCATCCATCGCTGCAACATCAAGGACCTGGTCACGACCGGCATCGGCGTCAATGACGGCTTCCGCAACGCCTGGAAGGATTGATCCTGAGAGGGTGGAGCGCGTTTCGTGCTGTTGCTTCGGTTTCTGGGTGGGCGTCTGGCCAAGGGGGCGCTTGTTCTCCTGGCCATTGCCATCCTGAACTTCTTCCTGATCCGTGCTGCGCCGGGCGATCCGGCGCAGGTGATGGCGGGTGAATCGGGGGCGTCAGATGCCATCCTGCTGGAACAGTTGCGCGTGCGCTTCGGGCTCGACCAGTCGCTGCCGACGCAGCTCTGGCTCTATCTGAAGGGCTACCTGACGCTTGATCTGGGCTTCAGTCATCGCCAGCAGACCAGCGTGGCGTCGCTGATCTGGGACAGGCTGCCGGCCACGCTGCTGCTCACAGGCACGGCCTTTGCCGTGTCGCTGGCGCTGGGCGTGCTGCTGGGCGGGCTGGCGGCGCGGCGGGCGGGGCGCTGGTCCGACAGCGCGATCACGGTTCTGGCGCTCGTTTTCTATGCCACGCCACTGTTCTGGATCGCACTGATGAGCCAGATCGTCTTTGCGCTCCACCTTGGCTGGGTGCCCAATGTCGGGTTCGAGACCATTGGCGCGCGCCACACAGGTCTGGCCCGTGTGCTCGACATTGGCCACCATCTTATCCTGCCATCGCTCACGCTCGGGCTGTTTTTCATGGCGATCTATGCCCGGATGATGCGCGCCTCGATGCTGGAAATGGCGGGAGCCGATTTCGTCAAGACCGCGCGCGCCAAGGGTCTGAGCGACACGGTCATCACATGGCGCCATATTGCCCGCAACGCCATCCTGCCGGTGGTGACGCTGGCTGGTCTGCAGGCGGGCCAGTTGGTCGGCGGCGCTGTGCTCACCGAGACTGTGTTCGCCTGGCCTGGCATCGGACGTTTGATGTTCGATGCGCTGTTGCAACGAGATTATGCCGTCATCCTCGGCGTTTTCTTCGTCTCGTCGGCGCTGGTTATCCTGTTCAACATTGCGACTGATCTGGTTTACCGCGTCGCCGATCCGCGCATTCAGGCCGCCACATGAGCTTCTTCAGGCGCTTTGCCCGCAACCGTGGCGCCATGATCGGGCTGGTGATCCTGCTCATCGTGGTCACCATCGCGCTGGTGGCGCCGCTGCTGTTTCCGCAGTCGCCGTGGCGCATGGTCGGGCGGCCCTTTCTCGAACCCTTCGCCAATGAGCGCTTCCCGCTGGGCACAGACACGCTGGGGCGCGACATACTCTCCGGATTGCTGCATGGCGCGCGTGTCTCGCTGCTGATCGGTGTGGTGTCCACCGGTGTGGCGCTGCTCATCGGTGTGCCGCTGGGCGCTGTTGCCGGCTATGCGGGCGG
>JANMMX010000051.1:0-14604 GCA_031373605.1 Allobosea sp.
GCAAACCTATCTGAAGGACGAGCGCGCGCTGGAAGACTACCTGATCGATACAGCCCTTGATGGTGCCGTGTTCCGGATGGGCAATGGCAGCGAGCGGGCGGGTGCCGATCTGCGTGGGCTGATCGAGGAGGCCCGCAACATCCGCCATACCTTGTCGCTGCTGCATTCGCGCTATGATCGTCGTGTGGTGGAGCAGGCGGCCATTGCGGGCGCTCTGCACCCGATGGTGTCCGAAACAGATGCCCAGGCCAATGCAGCGGCGCTCTATGTCGCCAAGCGGCTGGATGCCGTGTCCGACGAGATCGAGCGCGGCTGGGAGGGTTCTTCCAGCGAAGGTGCCTTCCTCTTTGCCCGCATGGTGCGCGGCGTGAAGCAGGTGGCAGCGCTCGATGCAGGGCTGCTCGCTTCAGCCGAGGCACGCAAGCTCGATCTGGCCGCGCCCTCGCTGCAGGAGGCTTATGCCAAGCCAGGCATCCTGATGCGCAAGGGCGAGGAGCAGCCCGTCAATGGTCCGAGCGACCTGTTCGATGCTGTCATGGCCATTGGCCGCAAGGGCGTGACGCTGCAACGCTACAAGGGCCTGGGCGAAATGAACGCCGACCAGCTCTGGGAAACCACGCTGGACCGCGACGTGCGCTCGCTGCTGCGCGTGAAGGTCGACCAGACCGACGAGGCAGATGACATGTTCGTCAAGCTGATGGGCGATGTGGTTGAGCCGCGGCGCGAGTTCATTCAGGCGAATGCGCTGAACGCAACCGTGGACACCTGAGGGCGCTCCAAACATTTTCCGGCAATGTCCATTGCGCCATATCCGTGCAACAATGGACTGATCAAAGGCTTTAACGCGCGAAATCGCGCATTGGACAGGAGCTTGCCATGGGTTGGGTTTTCTTCGGGCTGATTGCCGCAGCCATCCTCTATGCCATCATGGTCTACAACGGCCTTGTCTCGATGCGGCAGCGCACGAACCAAGCCTTCGCCGATATCGATGTGCAGCTCAAGCAGCGCCATGACCTGATCCCCAATCTGGTGGAAACGGTGAAGGGCTATGCCTCGCATGAACGCGAGACGCTTGATGCCGTGGTGAAGGCCCGGAATTCCGCCATGTCGGCGAGCGGGCCGGGCGCGCAGGCCGCCGCCGAGCAGCAACTGTCCGGCGCACTTGGACGGTTGATTGCCTTGTCCGAGGCCTATCCCGACCTGAAAGCCAGCGCCAATTTCCAGCAGCTGCAGACGGACCTGACCGATGTTGAGAACAAGCTCTCGGCAGCGCGGCGCTTCTTCAACAATGCGGTGGGCGAATACAATGGCGCGGTGCAGGCCTTCCCGGCGATGCTTTTTGCGCAGAATTTTGGCTTCGCAACACGCGAATTCTTCGATGTGGGCGAGGAGAAACGCGCCCAGCTTGATGTCGCGCCGAATGTGAAATTCTGATCGGCCAGGCCTGAAGCGGCAACCATCGGGGCGGGCCATGATCGGTCAGGCATTCGGTCTCTACGGCCATATCCGCAACAACCGGATCCGCTCGTGGTTCCTGCTGGCGGGGCTGTTTGCCCTGACCTTTTTTGCCAGCTTCGGCGTGATGCTGGTGGGATACGGCTTCAGCGGCGGGGGTCGCGTCACGATTGGCGATGTGGCTGCCCAGTTTATGCTCATCTCGCCGTTTGTCGCACTGGCAACGGCCGCGTGGATCGGCATTGGCTACCAGTTCAATGTCGGCATCATCAATGCGGCGACCGGCGCGTCCGGCATCACGCGCGAAAACAATCCACGCATCTACCGCCTGCTGGAGAACCTCTGCATCTCACGCGGCTTGACCATGCCCAAGCTGGCGATTGTCGAAAGCGACGCGCTCAATGCCTTCGCCAGCGGCGTGAACGAGAAGCAGTATACCGTCACCGTCACCACCGGGCTGCTCGCCCAGCTGAACGATGCCGAAATCGAGGCGGTGCTGGCGCATGAGCTCACCCATATCCGCAATGGCGACGTGAAACTGATGGTCATCGCCATCGTGATCGCCGGCGTGATTTCCTTTGTGGGTGAAATAATCTTCCGCGTCTTTGGCCGTTTTCGCGGTGGTTCATCTTCATCGCGCGACAACAAGGGCGCTGGCGCGATGATCCTGATCGGCTTTGCGATCATTGCCGTCTCCTGGTTGCTGGCGGTGCTGGTCAGGTTGTCGCTGTCGCGCTCGCGGGAGTATCTGGCCGATGCAGGCGCAGTCGAGCTGACCAAGAACCCGGACGCGATGATTTCGGCTCTGCTCAAGATTTCCGGGCGTGCCGATATCGAGGGCGTGCCATCAGGCGTCATGGACATGTGCTTCGAGAATGACCCGGACGACATGGCCGACCTGTTCTCGACCCACCCTTCCATCATCAAGCGCGTGCAAGCGCTGGTCGATACAGCAGGCGGCAAGATGCCCCCCGGCCCGCCAAAGGTGGGCCTGCGCAACGACCTGCCGACAATTGTCGAGGCGCGCGGCCCCTGGGGTGCCAGCGTTCAGGAACTGCGCTGAGGCCTCACTCAGGGCCGCCCAATGGCGGGCTTGCGGCAGGCAAAAGGCAGGAACGTGCTCGCCATTCGCTGGTTCATGGCCAGGATCACCAGCGTGTTGGCAAGGTTGAGTTCCTGTGTGCTGCGCGGGCAGACATCACGGCCTTCCAGACAGCCTGACGCCAGAAAGGCATCATGACTTTCGATGAAGGCCTTGCCGATGCCATTCTTGCCCTGGCGGGAGATGGCCTGCGCATAGGCGGCCTTGTAGCGGGCGCATTTTGCTTCCGGCCAGCTGTCAGGGCCGCCATACTGCGCCTTTGCGGTCGGCATCAGGCAGACGAGCGAAACGGCAGCCAGCGCAAGGCGCGAAATGCCGCCCGCTCTACTGCCCATCATTGGCCCAACTGAGCGCCTCTTCCAGCCGGTCATCGCCCCAGAACAGCTCGCCATCGGCCGTGACAAAGGTGGGCGCACCGAAAATTCCCAGAGATTTGGCCAGCTCCGTCTCGGCCTTGAGCCGGCCCTTGATCTCCTCGCTGCGCGCTTGTGCAAGGGCAGCACCCGCATCCGCACCGACAGACTTCAGCGTCGCGACCAGAACGGCTTCATCGGCGATATTCGCGCCTTGCGTGAATTGTGCCTGGAGCAGGGCCACCGAGAAGGCTGCCATCCAGCCAGCTTCCCGCCCGGCCAGCGCGACACGGGCGGCCACCAGCGAATTCTGCGGAAACGGATCCGGCTTCACGACCTTCAGCCCATGGCGGCCCGCACGGCGCGTGACATCGCGCCACATGTAGCGGCCCTTGGCGGGAAAGAGATTGAAGGGAGACGAGGTCCAGCCCTGCGCGGCAAAGATCGGTCCCAGCAGGAAGGGCCGCCAGCGCAGCTCGACCTCGCTTTCCTTTGCCAAAGCCTCGATGCGCCTTGCGGCAAGCCAGGAATAGGTCGAGGCGAAATCGAACCAGAAATCGAGCACAGGTCGGTTGGCCATTGCGACTCCGGATCATCAATCAGCGACAGAATTGAATCTAGGACAATTGCCGGGAGATTTCCACTCTCGGCTAACGTGTTTCAGCCCGTATCCAACCAGACCTGATTTGGCTTCGTGGCGAAACCATGCCGCGTCGCTGGCAATCGCGCGAAAAACGTGTATATGCCCCAGCAAGCCTGTGCTTTTGCCCAGCCTGCGGCTCATCTCGATGTGCCGCCTCACCTGACCACGCTGGACGACATCCCGGCCTGGCCGCACGATCCACCCTTGAAAAAAGGATCTCCCGATGTCGATTGCTGCCGAGCGCAAGACCGCGCTCATGACCGAATATGCCACCAAGCCGAATGATACCGGTTCGCCGGAAGTTCAGGTGGCCGTGCTCACCGAGCGCATCAACAACCTGACCGGCCATTTCAAGTCGCATGTGAAGGACAACCATTCACGCCGCGGCCTGCTCAAGCTGGTGGCGACCCGCCGTTCCCTGCTCGACTATCTGAAGAGCAAGAGCGAGACGCGCTACAAGACCCTGATCGAGAAGCTCGGCATCCGCCGCTGATCTGATCCTCTGACCCGCCCGGTCGCTTCAAAAGCGTGCCGGGCGGTTCTGCAACAAGGGCCAAGACGCGCAATGGTGTGCGCTTGTCCCGAGACTGACGTCCACGGGGACCGCATGGGGCGGCACCCGGCGTCACGACAGGCCAGAACCCGATGCCCGCACGACCGGGGCAGGATCGCAGAGCACCTCTTATTCGTTGGAACACGAGGTTTTCCGCCGTCTTGCCCGGGACATATGGGCCACGATCCGCGCCTGTCGGATGACCGTGAAAACAACATCCGAAAGACAGACATGTTTGACATTCAACGCGAAGAACTGATGTGGGGTGGCCGCAAGCTCATCCTTGAGACGGGCAAGGTTGCCCGTCAGGCCGATGGCGCCGTGATGGCGACATATGGCGATACCGTGGTGCTCGCCACCGCCGTGTCGGCCAAGGAGCCCAAGGCTGGCATCGATTTCTTTCCGCTCACCGTGAACTATCAGGAAAAGACCTTTGCTGCAGGCCGCATTCCCGGCGGCTTCTTCAAGCGCGAGGGTCGCCCTTCCGAGAAGGAAACACTCGTTTCACGGCTGATCGATCGCCCGATCCGCCCGCTTTTCGCAGATGGCTATCGCAACGAGACGCAAATTGTTCTCACCGTGCTCCAGCATGATCTGGAAAATGATCCCGATATCGTGGCGATGATCGGAGCTTCTGCTGCGCTGACGCTCTCCGGCGTGCCCTTCATGGGCCCGATGGGCGGCGCACGCGTCGCTTACATCGATGGCGGCTATGTGCTGAACCCGACCACGGACGAACTGAAGACCTCGATTCTCGATCTCGTTGTTGCCGGCACGCAGGACGCGGTGCTGATGGTCGAATCGGAAGCCAAGGAGCTTTCCGAGGAAATCATGCTCGGCGCCGTGATGTTCGGCCACAAGCATTTCCAGCCGGTGATCGAGGCGATCATCCGTCTGGCCGAGAAGGCCGCCAAGGAGCCGCGCAATTTCAAGCCTGCCGATCATTCGGCCTGCGAGAAGGCCGTTCTCAAGATCGCTGAAAAGGATCTGCGCAAGGCCTACAAGATCACAGCCAAGGCCGAGCGCTACAAGGCAGTGGACGCCGTCAAGGCCAAGGTTGTCGAGGCGCTTGTCTCGTCCGAGCCCGATGGCAAGAAGACCTTCTCGAAAGAAGAGGTTGGCGGCCAGTTCAAGGAAGCCCAGGCCAAGATCGTGCGCTGGAACATCCTCGACGATGGCATCCGCATCGACGGGCGCGACGTGAAGACCGTGCGCCAGATCGTGGCGGAAACCGGCTTCCTGCCGCGCACCCATGGTTCGGCGCTGTTCACCCGCGGCGAGACGCAGGCGCTGGTTGTTGCCACGCTCGGCACCGCTGATGACGAGCAGTTCATCGATGCGCTGGATGGCACCTACAAGGAAACTTTCCTGCTGCACTACAACTTCCCTCCCTATTCGGTGGGTGAAGCTGGCCGCATGGGTTCACCCGGCCGCCGCGAAATCGGCCATGGCAAGCTCGCCTGGCGCGCGGTTCACCCGATGCTGCCGACCAAGGAAGAGTTCCCGTACACCCTGCGTGTTGTCTCCGAGATCACCGAGTCGAATGGCTCGTCCTCGATGGCGACCGTCTGCGGCACCTCGCTGGCACTGATGGATGCGGGCGCTCCGCTCAAGGCCCCGGTGGCCGGCATTGCCATGGGCCTGATCCTTGAAGGCAAACGCTTTGCCGTGCTTTCCGACATTCTTGGCGACGAAGACCATCTCGGCGACATGGATTTCAAGGTGGCTGGCACCGAAGGCGGCATCACCGCCCTTCAGATGGACATCAAGATCGCCGGCATCACCGAGGAGATCATGGATGTCGCACTGAAGCAGGCCAAGGATGGCCGTCTTCATATCCTGGGTGAAATGTCCAAGGCACTCTCGGCCGCCCGCGCCGAAGTGGGCCAGTACGCCCCGCGCATCGAGACGATGAAGATCCCGGTCGACAAGATCCGTGAAGTCATCGGTTCAGGCGGCAAGGTCATCCGCGAAATCGTCGAGAAGACCGGCGCCAAGGTCAACATCGAGGATGACGGTACGATCAAGATCGCGTCTGCCGATGGCAAGTCCATCGAAGCGGCGATCAAGTGGATCAAGTCCATCGTCTCGGAAGCCGAAGTCGGCATGATCTATGATGGCACCATCGTGAAGATCATGGAGTTCGGCGCTTTCGTGAACTTCTTCGGCGCCAAGGACGGTCTGGTTCACATCTCCGAACTCGCCGCCCGTCGCGTCCAGAAGGTCTCGGACGTGGTCAAGGAAGGCGACAAGGTCAAGGTGAAGTTCCTCGGTGCCGACGAGCGCGGCAAGATCCGCCTCTCGATGAAGGTTGTCGACCAGGAGACCGGCGAAGACCTGACCGAGAAGCTGAAAGCCGAGCGCGACGCCGAAAAGACCCGCGAGCGCAACAACGACGATTGATCGTTGGATGCAGTGCTGAAATGAGTGACCCCCGCATCGTGAGATGCGGGGGTTTTTTACTGATCGACAATGCGCCCTTATTTCCCCTCCCCCTGCAAGAGGGAGGTTGGGAGGGGGTCAGGACCGGGCGAGGTCAGCCATGCGCTCGCAGAGTCGATCCCGCGACATGACCCCCACCCCGCCCCTCCCCCGTGCAGGGGAAGGGGGAGTGCCCACAACCAAGCCCGTTGTCGCTCGCGAGCTGCTTCAAGCTCACTTCTGGCCGTGCGCCAACATGGCTGATGATTTCGGCAGCCGCCAATGCGCCAAGCCGCAGGCAGTCGCGCGTGTCGCGCTCTGTTGTCAGCCCATGCAGGAAGCCGGCGGCGAAAAGATCGCCCGCACCGGTCGAATCGACCACGCGCTCCACGGGAAACACCGGCTCGGCCACCGTGCCATCCTGGGTGACGCAAATCGCGCCCTTCTCCGAGCGTGTGACAGCGGCCAGCACTTTCTCGGCGCGCAGGGCCGCCACGGCACTGTCGAAATCGGCGGTCTGATACAGGCTTTTCAGCTCATGCTCGTTGGCGAACAGGATATCGACAGCTCCGGTGCGGATGAGGCCGAGGAACTCGTCGCGGTAGCGATCAACGCAGAAGGAATCCGACAGGGTCAGTGCCACCTTGCCACCATTTGCATGCGCCAGTTCGGAGGCCTTGCGGAAGGCTTCCTTCGCCGCTGGCGGGTCCCAGAGATAGCCTTCGAGATAGACGATCTTGGAGGCCTTCACAGTGTCCGCATCAACATCAGCCACGCCAAGGCCCTGGCAGGCGCCGAGATAGGTGCTCATCGTGCGCTCGCCATCGGGCGTCACCGCGATGAGGCAGCGCGCGGTGCGGGCGCCACTTGTCGCATCTGCCGTGCCGAAGGCCACGCCCTGCGCGGTCAGATCATGCCGGTAGAGTTTGCCCAGCTCGTCATCGCGCACCTTGCCGATGAAAGCGCCACGCCCACCGAAAGAGGCGAGGCCCGCAATCGTGTTGGCGGCAGAACCGCCCGAAATGACCAGGCCGGGACCCATCGCGACATACAGCGCCTCGGCGCGCGGCTCGTCGATCAGCATCATTGCGCCCTTGGTGAGCGCATGCCTGGCCAGAAAATCCTCCTCGGCGCGGGCAATCACGTCGACAATCGCATTGCCGAGGGCGAGAACGTCATAGCGATGGGCTGTCATGGGAGGTTCCGGAAGCAGGGGTCGGAGAGAACGAAAGGATTGGCCGCGCGTGTCGCATCCGGCTTGGTTCTGGTCAAGGGCGGCCCGGGCCACGGGCGGCCCAAGTCACAGGCGGCCCAGGTCACGGGGTGCCAAGGTCACGAGGGGCGGCTTTCAGGCGCGCCGGGCGCTGGCCTGATCCAGCATGGCGATAAGGCTTGCCAGCTCGCCCTCGTCCAGCCCGCCAATCTCGCGCGACAGGCGGTTGGCAAGCAGGGTCGCTGCTGGCTCAAGGCCTGCCGTGTCGATGGTGACACGCGGGTCAGACAGATCAGCCAGCCGGATCAGCTCGTCTGCTTCATCCCAGATGATGCCAAGGATATGGATGATGCCTTGCAGCAGCGCGAAGGTGGGGCGCCCGCGCTTGCCGTGTTCCAGCGCCGAGAGGTAGGCCGGTGATACACCCAGCCCGTCGGCCAGCGTGACCATGGTCAGCCCGCGCTCCTTGCGCAAGCTGCGCAGCTTGAGCCCGAACGGCGTCACGAGATGCCCTCGCGCAAGCGTCGCAGCCGGACATAGATTGCGCCCGAGCCGCCATGGCGCTGGTCGGCCTCATCGAAACCGACAACCATTGGCCTGAGATCAGGCAGGCGCAGCCAGTGCGGCACCATGCGGCGCAGCACGCCGCGCTCGTCATTGCCGCCAAACATTGCGTGGGATTGGCCAGCAGCACCCTTGCCAGTGACAATGAGCACAAGCTTTGCGCCATCGCCCTGCGCGCGCCAGATAAAGCGATGCAGCGCGGCATGCGCCTCATCCTGCCGCATGCCATGAAGATCGATGACCGCCTCGATGGGCTGGATGCCGCGCTTGAGCTGCGTCTTCAGCCGGCGCTCAAGAGGCGCAAGCGGTGCCAGCGCAGGCTTTTTCGGCTCGAGCGGCGAGGCCTTGACGTGCGCTGCACTCTTGTTTGCAGGCGTTGTCGGTTGGTCAGCCGCGATCTCCGGCGCTGTGGGCTCCGGCGCGCGCTTTCCCGGCAAGGGCCGGGCGCTGCGCGCCACCTGCGTCCAGAGCGCAATCTCGGCCTCTGACAGCGCACGGTCGCGGCGTTTTGGCGCGCTCACGGGCGTGATCTCATGGCGTGGGCACCTTCGGCCAGAGAATGGTGAAATCGAGCGGATGCCGCACGAGACCGGCGCGATGCCCGGCCTCGGGGCCCGAACCCAGAAACACATCGATGCGGGCCGGACCAAGGATAGCCGAGCCTGTATCCTGAATGATCGCAAGGCGCTGCCACGGTTCGGTGCTGCCGGCGCTGAGCGGCAGCTCGCCAGAAAGCCACGCCGGGAGCCCATAGGCCCAGATGTTGCGGTCTGCGGCAATGCTGCGAAAAGGTGTCAGCGAAACGCCTGCGCCGCCAATCGGGCCAGCGGTCTGGCTCAACTTCGGCGCAACATCGAAAAAGACAAAGGAGCGGTTTTCGGCAATCAGCTTGCGGGCAAAATCCTTGTCAGCCTTCAGCCGCGCCACCAGCCGGTCCATCGTCATCTCAGCGGGCGGAATGTTCTCGCGCTGGCTCAGCACGCGGCCAAGCGACGTGTAAGGCAAGCCGTTGCGCCCGGCATA
Source organism: Allobosea sp. (assembly GCA_031373605.1). Lineage (GTDB taxonomy): Bacteria > Pseudomonadota > Alphaproteobacteria > Rhizobiales > Beijerinckiaceae > Allobosea. Next base: position 9,328 of record JANMMX010000051.1, read on the forward strand.
GACCAGCCGCACCGTCGTGCCATCGGCCATGCGGATGCGGCCAGAGCCCTGCACCTGCATGACGAAACGGTCGACCTCGTCGCGCATCCAGAGCACTTCGAGACCACGACCGGCGAGCAGACCGGCATCAATGGCGCTGCGGTCCGGATAGGCCTGAAGGCCTGACGCCGTCTTGCGAGCCGAAGACAGAGCCGGATCAAGTCCTGGCCAATGGTCGCCAGGCATCTTTGTCACAAGATCTGCCGGGCGGCGGTAGACCGGGACGGGATAGCCATCGGAACGGACGCGCGCGCCGTCAAACTCCGGCTCGAAATAGCCGGTCGTGAAGCCACGGCCTGTCGCGGGCCTGATGTGAAACGGCCGGAAATGCTGCTCGAAAAAGCGACGGGCCGTGTCACTGCTGGCTGGGCCGCCTGCTGCCAGTTTCAATGCGCCTTCGCAGGCAGCACCCAGCGCAGGTGCGGGGGTCGCTTCGCGCAAGGATGGAGTCCTGCGGCAACTGACGAGAAAAGTGGCGAAGGCAGCTGCGTGGTCGTCGATCTGCCATCCGGCGAGGTCGCGGAATGCGACCAGCTCTGCGGTCGCCCCTGCAGGCAATGAGGGCTTGCTTGTCTCAGCCAGTGCCACCGACATGGTCCATGCCCATCCGATCAGGAGAGGAAGGGCAAGCCGGATCACGCGCCGGATTCAGTGGCGGCCAGATACCAGTTTGGATCGCGCGATCCGAGCTGGCGGGAGAAGGTCCAGATGTCCGTGACATCGGCGACAGTCTCAGCGCTGCCATCGATGACGGCGCCGGATGCGTCACGCACGCAGGAAATCAACTTGGAAGCAAAACGGATGGTGACCTGCCCGTTCCGGCTCTTGGCTTCAGCGCCAACAAGTTCGGCCTTTTCCATCGAGACGAATGTGGTCTCGGCTTTTTCGTTGCGCTTCTCGCGATCCGTGATGGCCTGTTCAAACCCTTCGAAAACGTCCTTGGCCAGCAGGCCCTTCAGCGTCTTGCGGTCGCCCTGCGCAAAGGCGGTGACGATCATCTCATAGGCACCCTTGGCGCCATTGACGAACTCCTTGGGGTCGAAGGCTGGCTCATGCTGTGCAATTTCATCTAGTCCGGTCGCCAGCGCGGTGCCCGGCTCGGCAATGCCGGCCCAACGGGAAGCGGTGACCACTTTCTCGCCGGTCATGTCATTGGCAGCACCAGGAAGCCGAATGACATTGCCTTCGCGCTGGGTGTCCCCGCCTGCGGGCGGTGCGGACCGATCACGCCGGGCGAAGGGATCAACCGGAGGTTTTTCGGTGCCGGTCTTTTCGCCAAGCACCGAGCGCAGCTTCCAGGCAACGAAGACTGCCAGCCCAAGGAAAACCAACGTTGTCAGATCAAAACTTTGCATGGTGAATGACCGGTGTTCCTGATCGCGGGAGGCAGATGGCCATCCCTGTTAATGTTCACAACGATATGGTGCTGGCCGGTCGTAACATCCACCCCCGGACCCGACAAGTTACCGGTCAGCACTTGCAGATCATGCCCGGGGCCGAGCCAGGCCACGCTCTAGCCCGGCGAATCGTAAGCACAACGGAAGCCGACATAAAGCGCATAGAAATCAGCAGCTTTCCACTGGACGGCTTCGGCGCGCGCCTGCACGTGTCCATACCACCAGGATCCCCCGGCTGTCAGCGCATCGGCACCCTGACGATCGGCGACCCATTCCCAGACATTGGCACCCATGTCGTAAAGCCCGTTGACGCCGGGCTTTGTCGTGCCGACGGCCACATGGAAGCGGCGGTTGTTGTTCATGCCATCAGGCTGATCGCCTACCGGATAGATGTAGGTGCGACCTTTGATATAGCCGTCTGTCGGCCGGGCGCGCTGCTCGGTGTAAGCGGCGCTGCGCCATTCGCTGATGCTGGGCAGACGGCCCCCGACATGTGCGCAGTAGCGGGTCGCTTCCTGCCAGCTGACATGAACGGCGGGCTCGTTGTCGGCCCCTGCAAGGCCTTGGGGTTGCTCAAAGGTCCAGCCTCCACGTCGGGTCCAGCCCGAGGCGAATTCGAATCCGCCGCCTTCGCGCTCCGCTGTCGTCCTCAAACCTGTGGCACGCGCAAAACCGCGAAACTGGCCGATACTCACTTCGGTCCTGTCAATTGCAAACATGCCAATCGGCACGCGCTCTGAGGGCTGGCTTTCTGACGTCTGAGCTTCTGCAGCTGCGACAAGACCCGCAAGGCCAAGGACGAGCGTCAACCAGAACACCGAAGTCTCCTGCAAAGTCATATGTGAAAATTCGACAATGAAAGTTGCCTCAATGCCGTGCGGCTTTCCATGTGGCACATTGTTCAGCACAGCATCGACGAAAGCCGTCAAACCTCGTGTTGTTGCATTGCGCACAGCTTGTCTCAAAGCCGTGAAGCATGATACCGCAGCGCTGAACTTGGCTGCCGGCGACAGGCCGTGCAGTTGCCCCCCGCATTTGATCAAGAAATGGCCGAGCAGATGGCAAACGAAAACGGCAATGGCGCCACAGAAGTCACCGGTGGCGCCGCCATCAATGCGCTGGTCCAGTATGTGAAGGACTTTTCCTTCGAGAACCCGAATGCGCCGCGCTCGCTTGGGCAGCAGCAGCAGGGCCCGCAAATCAGCCTTCAGGTGAATGTTTCGGCCAACCCGCTGTCCGAGACTGATTTCGAGTCGGTTCTGACACTGGAAGGCAAGGCTGCGCTTGGCGACGAGAACCTTTTCGTTTTCGAGCTGACCTATGCTGGCGTGTTCCGCCTGGTGAACATCCCGCAGGAGCACATGCACCCTGTTGTGATGATCGAGTTGCCGAAGCTGCTCTTTCCGTTCGCGCGCCAGATCGTCGCCGATGCTGTGCGCAATGGCGGCTTCCCGCCGCTTTACATCGACCCGGTGGATTTCGCGACGCTGTATCGTGACCGCATGGCCGAAGGTCAGGCAGCGACGCCGCTGTCCTGAGCGCCAGGCCGACCGCCGTCAGTTCGGCTTGGCGGGAGGATTGGCTTCAGGTTTGGCCAGCCCGAGGTAATCGGCCCAGAGACTTCCGCTGAGTTTCGAGACGAATTGCTCGTGCGCAGCGATGATCTCTGGATCGAGGACTGCCATGACGGGGCGCTGTCGCACCGGACGGGCACTCTTCAGGTTGACAATGTTGCCTGTGCTGCGCGCAGGGCCGAGGCCCAGGTCAGCCTGTTTGCCGCCGATCAGCTCAATATAGACCTCCGCCAGCAGTTCGGCGTCGAGCAGCGCGCCGTGGCGCGTCCGTTTGCTGTTGTCGATGCCGTAGCGCGAGCAGAGCGCGTCCAGCGAGTTGGAGGCGCCGGGATGCTTGCGCCGCGCCATCGACAGCGTGTCGACAATGCGGGACTGGATCAGTGGCTCCAGGTCAAGCTTTTTGCGCTCCATGTTGATGAAGCCGACATCGAAGCTGGCATTGTGGATGATGAGGCGCGAGTCGCCACAGAAGGCTTCGAACGCCGCTGCGACGTCGGCAAAGAGTGGCTTGTCGCGCAGAAACGTGTCCGACAGCCCATGCACAGCCAGAGCGCCGGGTGAGACTGGCCGTTCCGGGTTGAGGTAACAGTGAAAACTCTCGCCGGTCGGGCAGTGGTTGATGAGTTCCACGCAGCCAATCTCGACCAGGCGGTCGCCGTTGTTGGCTTCGGTGCCGGTGGTTTCGGTGTCCAGAACAATCTCGCGCAGCATGATCTAGCCTGACAGGTTCTGGCCGGAGCGTCCGGCAAGGGCTTGCAGGATAGACCGCACCTGCCGGCGCGCTGAAAGCAGCCCGCGAGAGGTATCCACAATGAAATGCGCCTTCCGGCGCTTCTGCGCATCCGGCATCTGGCGCGCCAGGATCGCCTCGAACCGCTCCGGCGTCATGCCAGGCCGCGACAGAACGCGGGCGCGCTGAACTTCCGGTGGCGCTGTGACGACAATGATCGCGTCACAGCGACCATGACCGGTCTCCAGCAGCAGCGGAATGTCGAGCACCGCAAGCGGCACACGCGTGTCCCGGCAACGGGCCAGGAAGGCGCCCTCGGCCTCACGCACGAGGGGATGAATGAGACGTTCCAGTCTTGCCATCGCCTCGGGCTTGCCCAGCACCTGTGCCGAGAGCTTCGCGCGATCAACGATGCCGTCACTCGCCACGCCCGGGAATTCCGCCTCGATCAATGGCACGGCAGATCCGCGATAAAGCGCGTGGACCGTGGCATCGGCATCATGCACCGCCACGCCCATCTCACGGAACAGGTTGGCTGTCGTCGTCTTGCCCATGCCAATCGATCCGGTGAGACCGAGCACGAAGGTCATTTGAGCCCTGCCATCACATCGGCCTCGACCAGCGCGCGCAATTCAGGCGTGACAACCGGCGTCACCCCGAACCAGCGCGCAAAGGCCGGAGCGGCCTGATGCAGCAGCATGCCCAGACCATCCACAATATGAGCGCCACGCCGCGCGGCATCCGCCAGAAACGGCGTGATGAGTGGCACATAGACAATGTCATCGACAATCGTGCCGGGTCGCAGCCTGCGCAGATCGAGCAGCAGTGGCGGTTGGCCCTTCATGCCAAGCGAGGTGGTGTTGACGATGAGATCGGCCAGACCAACCACCTCATCTGCCCTGGACCAGTCAACGGCGTTGACGGCGGTGCCAAGCGCTGCTGCCAGTTCGCCAATGCGCTGCTGATCGCGGTTGACCACGGTGATGCGCGAGACGCCACGCTGGTGCAATCCGTAGATCACCGCGCGCGCCGCACCGCCCGAACCCAGAACCAGCGCAGTCTGCGTCCGGTCGGCCCAGCCGGGCATGGTCTGATCGAGATGCGCAAGGAAACCGACAAAATCGGTGTTGTCGCCCACCAACCTGTTATCTGAAACAAACAACAGGTTCGCCGCGCCGATCTTCCTGGCGGCATCGGTCATCTCATCGAGATGGGTGGCGATGGTCTGCTTGTGCGGGACAGTGACATTGGCACCGCGCCAGACACCATCACGCATGGCCTTGGCAAAGTCTCCCAGAGCATCGGGCGCCACATCAAGCTTGCTGTAGCGACCCTTGATGCCATGGCTTGCCAACCAGTGACCATGAATGATCGGCGAGCGGGAGTGGGAGATCGGATGGCCGATCACGCAGCAATGCGGACGATCAGTGAGCGCTTTGTCTTGTGACGCATTCATGCGTTTGCGATACCCGATCAGCCGTCATTCTGCCAGCATTTCCAAACGCCGGAGCGCGTCGAACAAGGGCAACAGCGGCAG
>JANMMX010000108.1:0-20207 GCA_031373605.1 Allobosea sp.
GCCAGCAGCGCCGAAAGATCTGCCGCCGCGATATCGCTGCGGCCGCGCGCAGCATCGGGAATCATCAGCAGGCTGGCCGCCACCTTGACGAAGCGGATGCCACGATCATGAAAGGTCGTTGCATCAAAGCGCAGATCATTCACCTGATCGAGCGCAAAGCGGATGCCTGCCGCTGACATGGCACCCAGCAGGCCAAGGCTGGCAGGATCAAGCGAGCGGAAAATGCGCTGCGGAATCTCGATCACCAGATGCTGGATGTAGCTGCTGTAGGCTTCCATCAGCCGGGCCAGCGATGCGAGCGCACGCGGCTCCGCCCAGGTCGTCGGGCTGATATTGCACGAAACAAACAGGTTGCCGCCCTTGCTGGCCAGATGGCGGGCAATCGCAAGCGCGCGCGCCAGCACCAGAGCATCCAGCGTGGATGCCAGTCCGCGCGCGGTGACCACGCTCATGAACTCTGCCGGCAGCAACAAGGTGTTTTCATCGAGCCGCAGGCGCACGAGCGCCTCATAGCCCTGGGTGCGGCGCTGGGGCAGCTGCACGATCGGTTGCATGTGGATCTCGATCTGGCCTGCCGCGAGAGCCGCAGCAATCTCGCCAGCGCGGGCCTCCGATTGCTGCAACTGGCTGGCCTGAACGCTGAGATCAGACTCGGCGCGCAAAACGGGCATGTTCTGCTGGTTGTCGGAGGCCGCAACGGGCGCCAAGACTGGCGCCGAGACGGATGCCACGACAGGCGTTACGGCTGGGGTCTCATCCTCGTTCAGCCTCAGCTCATGATCGGCGAGGGTCTGCGCGACATCCTGCAGAAGACCCCCCAGGATGCCGACTTCTGCGGAAAGTTCTGCAAGCGTGGCGCGGGCGGGCGCAGCATCGGCTTCGCTCATGGGCAACTGGTCGAAACGTCGACCGACGGCTTCCATGCGCATGTTCGCGGCTGCCAGACGGATCTTCACCTCGCCGACACCGGCGGCCAGCTGCTCCATCTGCGCCTGAAAGCGACGGTCCAGCATCATGCAGGCGCCAAGCAGCCCGCCGCCTGCCAGCAGGATGCCGGATGCCAGGCCAAGCCCGACCGGTGCCAGCGCAATGACCAATGCGCCCGTCGCAATTCCGCCTGCGCCTGCAAGAAAAGGCAGCTGGCGCGTCAATGCAGGACGAAGAGGCTTTGTCATGCGCGTCATGGCTCGCGGGCAGGAAAACGAATCATCCGCTCCAACGTAACGACGATGTTGCAGGCAAGCGAGGGTTTGCCCCATCCAGCAGCCTGTTCCAACAGAATAATTGGCCAGAAACCTCAGTTCATGATTGGGTGGGACAATAGAACATGGCCGCGACGCATAGCATGGCGTTTGGATTAGCCAGCCTATGGGAGAAGCTGAGGATGCCCGAGACCGTCATACCACCAGACATGGCCCCCTCCGGCTCAAACTTCGCTCAAGGCATTGTTCACGGCCCGCTCGCGCGCAGGCTGATTGTATCTGGCCAGGTTGGTGTCCGGCCGAATGGCTTGGTGCCTGAAGGGCTTGAGGCGCAAGTGTCGCAAGCCTTCGACAACCTTCTTGCCGTTCTTCACGCGGCTGGCTTTGCCACGACCGATCTCGTGCGCATCGGTGTCTTTGCGACCCTGCCAGACGCTGTCGCCCCTTACCGTCGCATCAGGGACGAGAAGCTGGCAGGCCACCTCGTCTGCGCCACCTATCTCCAGGTAGCTGGGCTGGCCAGCCCAGAATGGTTGTTCGAGGTGGAAGGGGAGGCTGTGCAGGAGGCCTGAGGACAACTGTTCCTCTCATCCGCCAGCGACGCGTGCTTTTTCCAGCGTCTTAACCAGTTCGTCGACCAGGCTTGGCACAAATTTCCGGCGTGCGAGAAAGTCGCGCGGACTTTCGCGGAACACGGGTTCGTTTTCTGCCAGTTTCTTGAGTGCGGCCGCCGCGCCAGCCAGATCTCCGCCATCGCTCTTGCTGAGCGCGCGCCCCAGAAGGCTTAACGGTGCCTCGTCACGCACCAGCAGGCCAGCGTGATAGCGCGCCAAGGCGGCATCGCCTGTCTTGCGGGCGGCGAGGAAGAGGAAGAAATCATACCAGCCGGGACGCCCGGGATTCAGCTCTGCCGCCCGGATCAGCAGCGGCAGCGCGATGCGCGGTTGATCGGTCTGGACAAGTCTGGCGCCAAGATCAGCGAGAATGTCACTGTCATAGGGGTTGCGGCGGACGGCAAGGTGCCCGATCCGGATCGCCTCTTCCGTGTCGCCGCGAACGAAAAGCACATCCATTTCCGCCTGCGCGGCGCGCGCACTTTCCGGCGCCAGCGCGCGCGACGTGAGCGCGGCCGCGAGCGCGCGATCAAGCGCGGCGCCGGGTAGCGGGTTAAAGCCCGAGCGGTGCTCATCCAGCGTGATCTGTGCCAGAAGCGCCCAGGCCGGATGAAAGGCCGGGTCGGATTTGAGCGCAGCTTCCAGGCATTGCCGGACCTTGAGATGCGTGGCCACTGCAGGCGCGCGCCAATAATCATAGGCGCTGACCATGCAGGTCAGGGCAGGATCCAACCCCTGCATGTTGCGAAGATCGGCATGGAGCAGGCCATAGGGCTGGGCAATGCGGATGGCCATGCGCCGGGCAAGCTCGCGCAGCTTGACCTGATCGGCGGCCTGTTCCAGCGAGATGTTATCGGACGTGTTCCAGATCGCACGGCCGGAAGGCTTGTGGATCAGTTTGGCGAAGCCTTCGATCTCGGTGACGCTGACGACGGCACTGATATCGATGACATAGACCTCTTGCGCCCGGCCCTTGTTGTTGGCCGCCTGCAACTCCTCCAACGTGCCGACGAAGGCGAACTCGTCGAACCGGGAGACCGCATCCGACAGCGCCTGCATGAACATCGTGATGGAGTTGCGTGCTTCCAGGTTCGTCACCCGGCTGTCAATGTTGATGATCAGCGCAGGCAGCAGGGTGCGCGATGTCGTCGGCTGCCCTTCAGGAGGAGAACGCGGCAGGGCCTGCTGGTCGCTGGCTCCTGTCGTTCGCACCAGCGCGCTTCCTTCCTTGACGTCGCGCTCTGATTTCAGGCCAAACGGAAAGGGGATGAGCCCTGTCAAAAAGGCGGCCATTGCCAGAAGGGCGACGGCTGCAACACCTGCAAGCGGCCAGAGCCACCCCGGTCGCGACGGGCCCGCTGTTGCTGGGCCGTGTCGGCTCGCCACTTCCGGTTCCGCGCGGGCGGTCGAAGGCTGCGCGCCTGCTGTCTGCATGCTGATAAAATGCGGACCGTAGGAGCCGCGCGGGATCTCGATGCGCAGCGGATCATCGCGCCCATCACCGGCATAATAAAGTTCAAGCGCACGTCGCAGGCGCCCGGCCTCGACACGCACGATCGGATCGGCCTGCGGATCAAAGTCTTCGGGCCGTTTCAGGGCCTCGACAGCAATCGTGTAGCCCTTGAGCTGGTCGCCACGACCGGACAGGGCCTCTTCCACGACAAAGGACAGGAAGGCAGAAAGTTGCGGCGCTCCGGCAAAAGCTTCCGATGTCAGGACGCGCGCCAATGCAGCGCGGATGTGATCCGTTTCAACACCTGGCACCGAAGCTGAGCTTGCTGGCTGTTCGTCCATCGTGCGCCCGTGGTGAGTTGCAAAGCAGGCATGGCTGCAGGCGGATTTGCAACATCCTTAACCCTCGCGCCGGTCCGCGTCACTATCTCGAGATCGCGACAAGGACTCGTCTCTTTTCAGGGCGCTTCTGCAGGGTTGTTTTCGAGGGTGTCTTCAGCTCGGCAGCTTTCTGCATCAGCTTTTCGGCAACGCAGGGAAGCCCCAGCCGAACAGAATGGACGCCGCACGCAAGGCGAAGGCCGCAGCAAAGCCAACAAGCAGTGCTGCCATCGCCGGCCATTGCAACGCAGTGCACAGGAGCGTCACAGCTGCACCAAAGGCAGCCGCCGTGAAATAGAAGTCCCGGGAGCGCAGCAGCATGGGCACATCGCCGGCCAGAACGTCGCGCGCCATGCCGCCGAAGCTGGCAGTCATCGCGCCCAGCGCCATGGCCGAAAGGAAGGGAACTCCGGCGCGCTGCGCAATCAGGCTGCCGGCAGCGGCAAACAAGGCCAAGCCAGCGGCATCAGCCCAGAGCAGGGCGCGCTGCGCGCTCAGGCCCACCAGCAGGCCGGGCCGCATGTAGGCCAGCAGCCAGGCAAGCGCCGCGACGCCCGCGCACACCAGCACATCGCGCGGATCACTCACCCAGAACACGCGCTGGCCCAGCAGCAGATCCCGCAAGGTGCCGCCGCCCACACCTGTGACCGTGGCCAGCAGCACGAAGCCGAAAGGGTCCATCTCCTTGCGGGCAGCCACCAGCGCGCCTGTCAGGGCAAAGACGGCAACGCCCAGGATTTCCGGCAGCGCCAGGTCCTGTAGTCCTGGCGGCGCCAAGTCCTGCATCTGCGTTCTGTGTCAGGCTTGAGGTTGGGGGTCAGCTTTGGGCGCGCCGGATGAAACACCCACCAGCGCCGGGCGCAGCACGCGGCCGGCGATGGTGAAGCCAGCCTGCATCACCTGCACCACCATGCCTTTTGCCACATTGGCATCCGGTGCCTCGAACATTGCCTGATGCAGGTTGGGATCGAACTTCTGGCCCTCTGGTTCCAGTTTCCTCACGCCATGGCGCTCAAGCACCTTCAGCAGGTCGCGCTCGGTCAGGTCGACACCGGTGAGCAGGTCGGCCAGTGCCTGCACCTGTGCAGCCGAAGGTTCGGAGCCTTTCGCCGCTTCGGGGACGCTTTCTGTGGCCCGGCGCAGGTTGTCGGCCACGCCCAGCATGTCGCGCGCAAAGGCAGTCACGGCATAGGCCTTGGCATCAGCCATTTCCTTTTCCGTGCGGCGGCGCAGGTTTTCCATCTCCGCCATCAGGCGCAGCAGCTTGTCGCGCAAGTCATCGCGCTCACCCAGGGCCACGGTCAGCGGATCAGGCTCTGGAACCGTCGCCGCCAATGCGTCGGCAAGCAGCGCGTCAGCTGCCTGCTCCAGAGCCGCGCTTCCCATCTTCGGTTTCGCGGCGGCGTCCGCGTTCACAGTGTCGGGAGTTGCCGCATCGGGCTTGTCGGTTGGCTGCGTCATCATCAATCCTGGCAGGGTGGTTTCAAAGCGTGATCGGCATATCGGCGTTGCGGCCAGTGAAATCAAGCACGGGCTGGCTTGCCAGTGCCAGGGAGGGCCTTGCCTGGCTCGCCCGCAAACACCTCCAGCAGCGCTTTGCGGATGGCATTCTGCCGGGTGGTGCTGACAATCTTCGCGTTGGTCAGGTCGGTCACATAGAACACGTCGACCGCTTTCTCGCCGAAAGTCGCGATATGGGCCGAGGCGATGTTGAGATTGAGTTTGCCGATGGCGGTTGTCAGGTCATAGAGCAGACCCGTCCGGTCAAGGCCGGACACTTCCAGCACCGTGTGCCGGCCGGACAGCGCATTGTCGACAATCACTTCGGGCGCGAGCTGGAACGTGCCGCTGCGCGGTGGTGGCGCGCGGCGTTGCGCCACCAGATCGGCAATCTTCACCTCGCCTTTCAATGCGCGCTCGATGGCAGCGGCAATGCGCTCGCCGCGCCGGAGCTCATCCTCATCCTGATCGAAGGCGCGCGACACAAAGATCGTGTCCAGCACGAGCCCATCAGTGGTGGTGAAGATCTGCGCATCCACGATGTTGCCGCCCGCCGCCGCACAAGCCCCAGTGACAATGGCCAGCAGGCGCGGGTGGTCAGGCGCCAGAATGGTCAGCTCTGTCACGCCGCGAAAGGCATTGGTTTCCACTTCGGTCACAGTTGTGCGGCCGGCCTGTTCTGCGGCACGCAGAAAGCGGGCCTGCTTCTCCTGCCGCGGCTTGTCCACCTTCAGCCAATAAGCCGGATAGTGCCGTGCCAGATAGGCCTCGATCTCGGGCTTGGGCCAATCGGCGAGGGCTGTCGCCAGCGCATCCTGAACATGGCCGACCCGGGCCTTGCGCTCGATGCCGGAATGGCCACCCGCCAGTACCACCTCGGTCTCGTAGTAGAGCGTGCGCAGCAATTCGCCCTTCCAGCCGTTCCAGACGCCCGGACCAACAGCCTTGATGTCACAAACGGTGAGCACCAAAAGCAGCTTCAGCCGCTCCAGGCTTTGCACGGTTGCAGCGAAATCGGCGATAGTCTTGGGGTCACTCAGGTCCCGACTCTGGGCAATGGTCGACATGTCGAGATGGTGCGCAATCAACCAGGCAACGGTCTCGGTCTCGGCATCGGAGAGTCCGAGACGTGGGCAGAGCCTGCGGGCAATCTTTGCGCCCGCGACAGAGTGATCTTCCGGACGGCCCTTGGCGACGTCATGCAGGAACAGCGCCACGTAAAGTGCGCGCCGGTTGCTGATGGCTGGCATCAGCTGGTTGGCCAGCGGGTGCTCGGCTTCAAGTTTGCCGGAATCGATTTCCGCCAGCACGCCGATGGAGCGGATGAGGTGCTCGTCCACCGTGTAGTGGTGATACATGTTGAACTGCATCATCGCGACGATGCGGCCGAAATCAGGCACGAACCGGCCAAGAAGCCCAGCTTCGTTCATCCGGCGCAACACGGCCTCAGGCTTGCGGCGCGAGGTGAGGATCCCCAGAAACAGCGCATTGGCCTCGGGGTTGGCCCTGAGCTCTGCTGTCATCAGCCGTCGCGCCCGGTTCACGAGCTGGCTGGCATCGGGATGGATTGCGAGATCATGCCGCCCGGCCAGATCGTAAAGTCGCAGCAGGTTGACAGGATCACGCATGAAGACATCAGGGTTGGCCACGGTTAGCCGGTCATTGTCGATCGTGAATTCAGCATTGGCGAGCGACTTGCGCTGTTTGCGGCCCGTCCAGCTCTCGAACAGGCGGCTGATGCTGGCGCGCGATTTCTGCTGGCGCGATTCAAGTGCCGCGCAGACGATGGCTGTGAGATCGCCCACATCCTTGGCCACAAGGAAGTAAGCCTTCATGAATCGCTCTGTCGCGCTCAGGCCGCCTCGCCCGGCATAACCCAGCGCCTCGGTGACCTGCCGCTGCAGATCGAAGCTCAGCCGCTCCTCGGCACGCCCCGTGACGAAATGCATCCAGCAGCGCACGCGCCAGAGAAACTCCTCCGAGCGTTCAAAGGTGGCAAACTCCGCCCGCGTAAACAGGCCCGCGGCAACAAGTTCGCGCGGATCGCGCACGCGATAGGCGTACTTGGAGATCCAGAACAGCGTATTGAGATCCCGCAAGCCGCCCTTGCCATCCTTGACATTGGGCTCGACCAGATAACGCGAGGCGCCCGCGCGCTCGATGCGCGTCTCGCGCTCGCTCAGCTTGGCCTCGATGAAGGCAGGTGCCGTGCCATTCACGACCTCATCGCCAAAGCGTCGCTCCATCTCATGGAACAGGGTTTTATCGCCGCACAGGAAGCGCGATTCGAGCATCGCGGTGCGGATTGTCATGTCGCCTTTGGCTTCGCGTATGCACTCTTCGGTCGAGCGGGTGGAATGGCCCACTTTCAGCTTGAGGTCCCAAAGCGGGTAGAGCATCGCCTCCACCACGCTCTCCCCCCAGGCTGTCTGCTTGTGAGGGAACAGAAAGAGCAGATCGACATCCGAACCCGGTGCGAGAGTGCCACGTCCGTAACCACCAACCGCAACCACCGCCAGATGCTCCGAGGCAGAGGGGTTCTGGACCGGGTAGAGATGGCGCGTTGCAGCCGCATGCAGCGCCATCACGATCGCATCCATGCTGCGCGAGAGATGATGCGCACAGGTGAGCCCGTTCCGGCTTTCGGTCAGAAGTCTGCGGGCCTCGATGCGGCCATCCTGCAGCAAATCCTGAAGATCCGCTTTCAGCTTCAGGCGCAGTTGTGCGGCATCGCCAGCGCCAGCGGCGAGTGCGTCCACCATTGCGGTGGGATCAGCCAGAATGCCTGTCGGGGCTGGTGAAGGCCTGTCGTGCAAGAGATCGCGTCCCTTCTTTCTTTGCCGCGCGCACCGAAACGAAATTCACATTGCCCCGAAACGCCATCCAAAATCAAAACACATTGAAAAATGTAATATATATTTAATTCCACACGCATTTGTTTTATGTTTGACAATCAGGATTATCCGTTTAAAAGAACGAGTACGCGCCGATTTGAGCCGTCAGCTTGCGGGCGCGAAACAAGTGCAGCTAAAGCGCCGGGGCGTTGGGGGGAGACTTGTATCTCCTCTGCCGTTCCCTTTGCGCATCATCAAGAGGGAAACACCATGACCAACTCGACAAAAATCACCCGTCGCCTCGTTCTTGCCGGTCTTGCCGCCACCAGTGTTGCGTTCTCTGTGCCGGACGCATCAGCGCAGGCGCTGAAGGAAATCCGGATCGATTACGCAACCTATAACCCGGTCAGCCTCGTGCTCAAGGAGCAGGGACTGCTGGAAAAGGCGCTGGCGCCCGAGGGAATCACTGTCCGCTGGGTGCAATCCGCCGGATCGAACAAGGCGCTGGAATTCCTCAATGCCGGTTCGCTCGATTTCGGCTCGACAGCAGGTGCTGCAGCCCTGATCGGCCGGATCAACGGCAACCCGATCAAGTCGGTCTATGTCTATTCGCGTCCGGAATGGACTGCGCTGGTGACCGGCCCGAAGAGCGGAATCACGAAGGTTGATGATCTGAAGGGCAAGCGCGTCGCGGTGACGCGTGGCACCGATCCGCACATCTTTCTGGTGCGCGCGTTGGCCGAGGCCAAGCTCACCGAGAAGGACGTGAAGCTCGTTCTTCTGCAGCATCAGGATGGAAGGCTGGCGCTGGAGCGCGGCGATGTCGATGCCTGGGCCGGGCTTGATCCGCTGATGGCGGCAGCCGAAATCGAAGGCGGCGCCAGGCTGTTCTTCCGCAAGCCGGAGGCCAATACCTGGGGCATCCTGAATGTGCGCGAGGCCTTTGCCGCGCAGCATCCCGGCGCAGTCCGCAAGGTGCTGGCGGCTTATGAAGACGCGCGGCGCTGGTCGCTGGCCAATCCGCAGGAACTGACCAGGACGCTGGTCGCCTTCACCAAGCTGCCGGAGGCCGTCGTCGCCCGCCAGCTGACACGCACCGAGCTGACCCATGGCCCCATCGGCCAGCCGCAGTTGGACACGATCCTGGCGGCTGGCCTCGCGCTCAAAGAGGCAGGCGTCCTGCCGCCAGAGACGAATGTGCAGGCAGCGGTCGATGCACTGCTCGACCGCCGCTTCACCGCCGCCAGCAACTGACGCGACACTTCAGGCAAGATCGAGTTCACGGCATGAGTGCGATCGAACTGGCAACACCGGCTGCCAACCAGCCCAAAGCGTCCGGAGGCACGCACCGTGGGACGTGGGGCTGGCTGGCTGGTCTGGCATTGCCGGTTCTCATCGCAATCACCTGGGAGGCGGTCGTCAGGTCCGGTCTCTACAATGGCCGCCTGATGCCGCCTCCCAGCGTCGTGGGCAGCACGCTCTGGAAACTCGCTCTGTCCGGCGAGTTGCTGAGCCATGCCAGCGCCACCTTGTGGCGGGTCGGTGCGGGCTTCGGACTGGGCGCGCTTGTCGGCACCTTGCTCGGCGCCATCACGGGGGCGCTGCCTCTCGCAAGGCGCGTGCTTGATCCGACGCTGCAGGCCTTGCGTGCCATTCCCTCGATTGCCTGGGTGCCGTTGTTCATTCTCTGGCTTGGCATCTTCGAAGCCTCGAAAGTCGCGCTCATTGCGGTCGGCGTGTTCTTCCCGGTCTATCTCGGCGTGGCAGCCGCCATTCTGGGCATTGACCGCAAGATCATTGAGGTGGGCCGCGTCTTCCGGCTGACGCGGCTGCAAATGGTGCGGCGGGTACTGCTGCCCGCCATCCTCCCGGCCTGGGTTGTCTCACTTCGCTCGGGGCTGGGTCTCGGCTTCATGTTCGTGGTTGCGGCCGAGTTCATGGGCGCAAGCGAAGGGCTGGGCTACCTGCTGGTCGATGGCCAGCAGCTGGGCCGCCCTGACACGATCATCGCCGCCATCATTGCTTTCGCCGTCCTTGGCAAACTGGCCGACGGCGTCCTTGTGGCTCTCACGCGGCCTTTCCTTGCCTGGCAGGATGTGGCGCGCGGCACCCTTTAGAAAGTGATTTCAATGCTTTCGTTGAATGCAGTTTCAAAAACCTATGCCGATGGCACGCAGGCGCTGTCTCGCCTGACAGCCACTGTCGCGCAAGGCGAAATCCTGGCGCTGGTTGGCGGCTCCGGCTGCGGCAAGACCACCTTGCTGCGCCTGATCGCGGGGTTGGACCAGGTGTCGTCCGGAACCATCCAGCTTGATGGCGCGGCCATTGCCGAACCACGGGCCGATGTCGGCGTGATCTTTCAGGAGCCGCGCCTGTTCGGCTGGCTCACGGTTGCCGAGAACATCGCCTTTGGCCTGTCGCACCTCACACCTTTTGCGCGCGAGGGGCTGGTGGCCAACGCCCTCGTTCGTGTGGGCCTCGGCGAGATGGGCAGCCGCTGGCCGCGCGAGTTGTCCGGCGGCCAGCAGCAGCGTGTGGCGATTGCGCGTGCGCTTATTACACGGCCCAAGCTGCTGCTGATGGATGAGCCGTTTTCGGCGCTGGATGCCACCACGCGCGCCAGTCTGCATGGTCATCTGCTGGCGCTTTGGGAAGAAAGCCGCCCCACGGTTGTCATGGTCACCCATGATGTCGAGGAGGCTGCCACACTGGCTGACCGCATTCTGGTGATGCAGCCCGATCCGGGTCGCGTGTTTGACGAGATCAGCAACCCGCTGGCGAGGCCCCGCGACAAGCTTTCGCCCGCTTTCGAGGCGCTGAAGCGCGACGTGCTGCGCACGCTCGACCGTTCGCTGAAGGGCGAGGACGCGCAGGCCCACACGGCCACCGAGACAGCAGGCATGTGGTGGTGAACATCGCCTCGCCTGTCATCGACCTTCGAAATCAAAGGAGACAGCCCATGTCCACCGCTGAACTCTGCCCAATGCCCCCGCCTGCCACGCATGAAGCGGGTGTGCCATCCGCCCTGCGCCATCAGCTTGCTGCGCTCGGCATCGGCCTTGCGCTGCTGATCGGGCTTGCAGCCGCTGTCTGGAAAGCCACAGGTGGAAACCTGCGCTTCACGGCGCTGGCTCTGGTCGGCGCGCTGATCGGGCTGGTGCTCTACCGCGCCTCTTATGGCTTTGCAGGCGGATTTCGCGCCTTTGTCGAGACACGTGACGGCACGATGTTCCGTGCCCATGTGATAATGCTGGCGGTGATGAGCGCCATTGCGTTGCCGCTGCTCTCTCTTGGTGAACTTGCGGGTCTTCGGCTGGTCGGGGTCGTCACGCCAGTGGGCTTTGCATTCCTGCTTGGCGCCTTCATCTTCGGCATCGGCATGCAACTCGGTGGGGCCTGCGCCTCCGGCACGCTGTTCGGCCTTGGTGGTGGCAACATGCGCCTGCTTGCCACTCTTGCCGGCTTTGTTGGCGGCTCGACGCTGGCGGCCAGCCAGATGGATTTCTGGTGGTCGCTGCCCAAGCTCGAAGCCTACACGCTGCTGCAGAACATAAGCCTGCCACGTGCGCTGGCTGTGCAGGGTGCCAGCCTGATCCTGTTTTATGCCCTGATCCGGCTTGTGTCGCGCAAGACGCGAGAGGATGCCCCACGCGACTTCCTGCCTGCAACGCGGCGTGCCGCCTGGTCAGGCCCATGGTCGCTCGCTCTGGGCGCAGTCGCGCTTGGCCTGCTGAATGTTGCTGTCCTCGTGCTGTCCGGCCAGCCCTGGGGCGAGGCCCCGGCCTTCGCGCTCTGGGGCTCGAAGGTCGTCGCCAGCCTCGGCGTCGATGTCCTGTGGTGGGACTATTGGGCCCGGCCCGGCTTTGACCGGCAGATCGAGCAGAGCGTGCTGCTGGACAGCGTCTCGGTGGTGAACATCGCAATTGTCATCGGCGCGCTGATTGCGGCAGCGAGCGCTGGCCAGTTCAGGCTGAAGGGCGAGCGCAACTGGCGCCGCTGGATGGCGGCACTGATCGGCGGGCTGGTCATGGGCTATGGTGCGCGCCTCACCAATGGCTGCAACATCGGCGCCTATTTCAGCGGCATCGGCACGGGCGCGCTTTCCGGCTGGGTCTGGCTGGCGCTGGCGCTGGCAGGCAGCTATGTCGGCGTGAAGCTGCGACCCCTCTTCGGGCTGACAGCACTCAAGCCCCGTTCCGAACCTGCCTGCTGAAGGATATCATCGCCATGGACGCCACCACGCTTCGCTCACTTCAGGCCCCGCTGAAGGACCAGTATCGCACAAGCCCGGACGCGGCCGTCATCACGCTGAGCGCGCGCGGCGAGCTGGATGACCAGCACATTGCCTGCAAGGTCGAGACGGGCCGGGCACTGGCGATTGCCGGTCTGCATCCGGCCACAGGCGGCAGCGGCGCCGAGCTCTGCTCTGGTGACATGCTGCTCGAGGCCCTTGTTGCCTGCGCTGGCGTGACGCTGAAGGCGGTCGCAACCGCGCTCGAGATCGACCTGAAAAAGGGCCTCGTGCGCGCCGAGGGCGATCTCGATTTTCGTGGCACCTTGGGCGTCGCCAAGGACGCGCCTGTCGGCTTTCAGGCCATCCGCCTGGTGTTCGACATCGAGAGCGATGCGCCGCAAGAAAAGCTCGACACGCTGCTGAAGCTGACCGAGCGCTATTGCGTTGTGTTCCAGACGCTGAACGCAAAGCCGACGCTGTCGGCGGTGCTGAACCGGGGTTGATGCACGCGCCGGTCATTCCGGGGCATGGCGAAGCCATGAACCCGGAACCCATAGCCACCGGTTTTTCTAGTCCAAGCACGGCCTGTGACGATTCTGCGCCGTCTGTGGCAATGAGTTCCGGGTTCTGCTGCGCAGCCCCGGAATGACGGGGGATGCCACGAACCGACCACTCATTCCATCAGCTTGAGGAGCGGGCGGGCCACCAAAGGCGTCGGCAGGATGTCGGCTGTCTTGGGTGCGCGGTCCTCGAATTCCAGTGCGCCGATCCGGTCGGCCCGGCCGGTGATCTTGCCCGCTGACGTCTTGATGCCGGCCACATCGTCCTGTGCCTGGCGGAAATGGTTGTCGAGCTTGTCGACGCGCTCGCCAAGGCGCCGCACATCTTCCAGCAGCTTGCCAACCTCGGCCTGAATCACCTGCGCCTCCTCACGCATGCGGGCATCGCGCACGAGGCTCTGCATCAGCTGGATCGCCATCGCCAGAAGTGCGGGCGAAACGATGACGATGCGCGCCCGGCTGGCCTTCTGCACCACGTCATC
Organism: Allobosea sp.; assembly: GCA_031373605.1. Taxonomy (GTDB): domain Bacteria; phylum Pseudomonadota; class Alphaproteobacteria; order Rhizobiales; family Beijerinckiaceae; genus Allobosea. The sequence goes on from JANMMX010000108.1 coordinate 13,260, forward strand.
GAAATGCTCGTGCAGATCGGCATAAAGCGACTCCGACGGCACGAAGAGCAGCGCCATGTCCTGCGTCTCGCCGGGGAGAAAATACTTGTCGGAAATGTCCTTGATGTGCAGGCCGACATCGCCGCGCACACGCTGCCCGGCGGAGCGCCTGGCCTCGTCGCCCTGTGCCTCGCGGAAGGCCGTGAATCCTTCCAGCGGAAACTTCGCATCGATCACCAGCCCGCGCCCATCGCCCGGCAGCGTCACCATGCAATCGGGCCGCTTGCCATTGGTCAGCGTCGGCTGGAAGACAAAGAAGGAGCCGGGCAGGCCGTCCTTGATGATGGCCTCCATGCGGCCCTGCCCATAGGCGCCGCGCGCCTGCTTGTTCGACAAAACATCCTTCAGCGTCACCACCTCGCTGGTCAGATCGGTCAGGTTTTTCTGCGCCGTGTCGATGATCGCCAGCCGCTCCTGCAACCGGCCCAGGCTCTCATTGGTCTGTTTGACATTGGCTTCCAGCCCCTGGCCGACCTGCTGGCGCAAGCCGTCCATCCGGTCCGCAACCAATCGGGCGAGATCGCCCTGCCGGGTCGAGAGAATCTCGGCCATGCTTTGCATCCGGCCCTGAAGCTCCGATTGCAGCCGGTTCATCTCGGCCACCTTGTCGTCCATCTCCCGCGCCCGCTCAGTGCTGGCCGCGTCCTCGATCTCGCGCCGCCGGGCCGCCCGCCAGCCGGACCAGACCACGAGCAGCAGCAGGAACAGCGCGGCCCCGGCAAAGCCGAGCGCCGCCTCGCCCCAGGTCACAGGCCGCTCCAGCAGGATGAAGGCAATCTCTTTCATTCAGGCAGGATGGCATGATTCGCATCTGCAATCGAACGAAAGATGAACGAATTGACCGCGCGGGCCGGAACACTTATCTCGCTATCGAAATCGACGTGAACGCCTTGTCCGGGACCTCTGCACCATGACCATCCGCCCCATCATCAATCTGCCCGATCCGGTTCTGCGGAAGATTTCGGAGCCTGTCGCCAAGGTGACATCCGAGATCAAGGCGCTCGCCGCTGACATGCTTGAGACGATGTATGAAGCGCCGGGGATCGGCCTGGCCGCAATCCAGATCGGTGTCGCCAAGCGGGTGGTGGTGATCGATCTCGCCAAGCCGGAAGAGGAAAAGCACCCGACCGTATTCCTCAACCCGGAGATCACCTGGGAATCGGATGAAATCCGCGTCCATGAGGAAGGCTGCCTCTCGATCCCCGAATATTACGAGCAGGTCGAGCGGCCTGACCGGATCAAGCTCCGCTACATGGGGCTGGATGGCGCGATGCACGAGATGGAGGCCGATGGCCTGCTGGCCACCTGCATCCAGCACGAGATCGATCATCTCGATGGCATCCTGTTCATCGACTACCTGTCGAAGCTCAAGCGCGACCGCGTCAACAAGAAGTTCCAGAAGCTTGCCCGGCGCGACGGTTTCTGATGAGCCTGCGCATCATCTTCATGGGCACGCCCGATTTCGCGGTGCCGACACTGACTGAGATACTGGGTCAGGGCCATGAAGTCGTGGCGGCCTACACGCGCGAACCTGCTCGCTCGGGGCGCGGCCTCGATCTCAAGCCCTCGCCCGTCCACAAGGCTGCCCAGCGTTTTGGCATTCCGGTGCTGACGCCAAAATCCCTGCGTAACGAGGAAGCTGCCGAAACCTTCCGGGCATTCGAGGCTGATGTCGCGGTGGTGGTTGCCTATGGCATGATCCTGCCTGTGCCCATTCTGGAAGCGCCCGAGCTGGGCTGCCTCAACCTGCATGGTTCGCTGCTGCCGCGCTGGCGTGGCGCTGCCCCTTTGCAGCGTGCCATCATGGCGGGCGATGCGGAATCCGGTGTCTGCGTCATGCAGATGGAGGCCGGGCTTGATACCGGCCCGGTCGGCATGGTCGAGAAGATCTCGATTGGTCAGGACATGACCACCGGCGAGCTGCATGACGCGTTGTCGGTGCTGGGCGCTGATTTGATGGTGCGGGCGCTCGCGGCCCTCTCGCGTGGTGGTCTGCAGTTCCGGCCGCAGCCGGAAGCTGGCGTGACCTATGCAGCAAAGATCACCAACGAGGAATGCAGGCTGGATTTCGGCCTGAGCGCACAGGCGTTTCACAACCGCGTGCGCGGCCTTTCGCCATTCCCGGGCGCCTTTGTCGAGATCGACCTTGGCAAGGGCCCTGAGCGGCTCAAGGTGCTGCGCAGCTCGCGGCAGGTTGGATCAGCTGCGCCCGGCACGATCCTCGATGCAGATGCGACCATTGCCTGCACGAATGGCGCGATCCGGCTGGAACAGGTGCAGCCTGCTGGTGGCAAGCCGATGCGCGGCGCCGATTTCCTGCGCGGGCAGCGATTGGCGCCGGGCGCAAAGCTCTGAGCATGCCGCGCTACAAGCTCATCATCGAATATGATGGCACGCCCTATTGCGGCTGGCAGCGGCAGGTCAACGTACCCAGCGTGCAGCAGAGCATCGAGGACGCCTTCGTGCGTTTCTGCGGGCATGAGGTTCGGCTGCATTGCGCCGGCCGCACGGATACCGGCGTTCATGCCACCCATCAGGTGGCGCATGTCGCGCTGGAGAAAGACTGGCGCACCGATGTGGTGCGCGACGCCACCAATGCGCACCTGAAGGGACGGGCCATCGCGATCCTATCAGCACAAATCGTGCCGGACAGTTTCGACGCTCGTCTCTCGGCGGTTCGCCGCCATTACCGCTACCGCATTCTCGACCGTCGCCCGCAGCCTGCGCTGGAGGTTTCACGGGTCTGGCACGTGCCGGTGAAGCTCGATGCGGCTGCCATGGACCGTGCGGCGCAGTTCCTGATCGGCCATCATGATTTCACGACATTTCGTGCCGCCGAATGTCAGGCCAACAGCCCGATGCGGACACTGGAACGGCTTGATGTCCGGCGCGAGGGTGACGAGATCGTGGTCTATGCCCATGCGCGCTCGTTCCTGCACCATCAGGTCCGCTCCATTGTCGGTTCACTTGCGATGGTCGGCAAGGGCCACTGGCCGGAAGCGCGCATGGCCAAGGTGCTGGCCGCGCGCGACCGCAGCCAATGCGCTGCGCTGGCGCCCTCTGAAGGACTCTATCTCGTGGGCGTCGATTATCCGGGCGAGGCTGAGAAGTAGGTCTCCAGCAGCCGGTGCGTGATGCGCTCCAGCGTCACGAGGTCAGCCACCGCCACGCATTCATCGACCTGATGCATCGTCTTGCCGACAACGCCGAACTCCACCACCGGGCAGAAATTCTTGATGAAGCGCGCATCCGATGTGCCGCCCGTGGTCGAGAGTTGCGGCCGCTTGCCAACTTCCGCCTCGACTGCATCAGCCACCATTTCCACGAAAGGGCCGGGGCTGGTCAGGAAGGCCACCGCATTGGTCGGCGCAAAGCTGAGCTCATGACGGATGCTGTTGCCGGCTGCCTCCGAGATGCGTTTCGTGATCTCGGCGGCGAGCGACTCCGGCGACCACAGATCATTGAAGCGGATGTTGAACACGGCCTTCGCCTGCGCGGGCACGACATTGCCGGCGCTGTTGCCGACATCGACACTCGTCACCTCCAGATTGGAGGGGCCGAAATGTGCGGTGCCGCCATCGAGTGGCGTCGCATCAAGTGCTGCCAGCAGCTTCACCATGCCGCGCACGGCGTTGTCGGTGAGATGCGGGTAGGCGACATGGCCTTGCGTGCCGTTGACCGTCAGCCGTCCGCTCAGCGAGCCGCGCCGCCCGATCTTCAGCATGTCGCCCATGGTGGATGGATTGGTGGGTTCCCCCAGCAGGCAATGGTCGAAATTTTCTCCGCGCGCCTTGGCCCAGTCGAGCAGCTTCACCGTGCCGTTGATCGCCGGGCCTTCCTCATCGCCGGTGATGAGCAGCGCGATCGAACCGCCAAAATCCGGACTGGCAGCCGCAAAGCGCAAGGCCGCTGAAATCATGCTGGCTAGCCCGCCCTTCATGTCGCAGGCGCCGCGCCCATAGAGAACGCCATCGCGGATTTCTCCCGCAAACGGATCGCGCGTCCAGCTGGCGGCGTCGCCCACCGGCACAACATCGGTGTGTCCCGCAATGGCGAGCACGGGCCCGGACGTGCCGAACCGGGCATAGAGATTTTCGACATCCGGCGTACCGGGCTCCGAGAAGACGGGGCGCGAGACAGTGAAGCCTGCGGCTGTCAGCACAGCATCCAGCAGCGCCAGCGCTCCGCCTTCATCGGGCGTCACCGAGGGGCAGCGCACCAGCGCCTGGGTCAGGGCTACCGGATCCGCGGGGTCGAAGGGGAGGGCGTCAGGCGTCAGGCTCATCGCGTCGGTTTAGCACTGGTGCGTGTCTCTGCAACAGCAGGCGGGGGCTGAACGAAAAAATGCTGCCCCGGCAGAAGCCCGAGATCAACAAGCGCGACCAGCCAGGCCATGCCGGAAGCAAGCCCGAAAGCGGTTGAGGCTGTCTCACTCGGGACAAGCCTTGAGGCCAGCGCCGCCAGCACGATCAGCATCACCAGCGCGATACCATACAGCGAAGTACGCCCCCGGTCCTTCGCGCGCTGGGCGGCCAGCGCCGACCAGGGATAGAGCGCAAAGGCGCCGGCAAAAGCGGTGATCTGGCCTGCGGAAGGATGGCCGGACTTTGCCGCAAAGCGCTCGATGGCAAACAGCACCAGAGCCACAGCAGCATTGCCCAGCCAGAATGGGCCACGCCCGATCCGGCCTTCCAGCGAAATGAACCAGCTGAGGATGTGCATGGATGACATGTCCGATGTCATGCGAGAGGGCAACACGAGTGAGAGTGTCTAGCTTGAACGCAGCGGCGACCGTAGCCAAGTGCTGCCGGAGGGTTAACAGGCGGGTGACCTGCCGACCTGACTTGTGGTATGTAAACTGCCAATTTCCGGTTTCGATCAGGTTTTTTTTCAAATGATTTCACGCGTTGTTGCCTTGTCTCTGCTCTCAGCCATTATGGCCCTGTCGGCGGCTGCCCAGACGGTCGCTCCGTCTCTTGGCGCGCCGACCGTGCCCGATGCAGGCTTCAGCGCACCAGCCACTCCACCCACAGTCGCACCCGTGCCGGATGCTGCCGCTGCTGCATCTGCAGCAAAGCCGAAGCCACGTGCCAAGCCACGCGCGGTTGCTGCCCGCGAAACCGCGATCCCGACTGACCCGACGCCGACCTACACGCCCGACACGATGGTGGCGACGGCGCTCGCCTCCGAAAAGTATCTGGCGATTGTCGAGGCGGGCGGCTGGCCGCGCGTGCAGGCGTTGGCGCCCGGTGCCAAGGGGCCAGCTGTCGCAGCCCTGCGCCGTCGCCTTGTGCTGACGGATGACCTCCCGGCCTCGGCTGACAATGGTGGCGGCTATGATGCCGATGTCACAGCTGGTGTGAAGCGCTTCCAGATGCGCCATGGCCTGCGCCAGTCAGGCACGGTGTCAGGGCGCACGCTGGACGAGATGAATGTCAGCGCCGCCCAGCGCTTCCGCCAACTGGCCTCGTCAGCCCAGCGGCTGGCCGGCAGCCAGTTCCCGTTTGGCCAGCGCTATGTCGTGGTCAACATCCCGTCTGCCTTTGTCGAGGCGACGGAGAATGGCCAGGTCGTGCGGCGCTATGCGGCCGTGGTCGGCAAGGCAGACCGCGCCTCGCCCGTGGTCGAGACGCGGATCACCACCGTCAACCTCAACCCGACCTGGACGGTGCCGACCTCGATCATCAAGAAGGACATTGTTCCGAAGATGCAGAAGGATCCGGGCTATCTCGCCCGCTCAAAGATCCGGCTGCTGGATGGCTCGGGGCAAGAGGTCAATCCCCGAACCATCAACTGGAGCAGTGAGCGCACGCCGAACTTCACCTTCCGGCAGGATCCGGGCGCGGGCAATTCGCTGGGCCAGATGCGCATCGACATGCCGAACAAGCATGCGGTCTACATGCATGACACGCCGTCAAAAAAGCTCTTCTCAAGTGATTCCCGCTTTCATTCCTCCGGCTGCGTGCGCGTCGAGAATGTGCGCGATTTCGCCGTCTGGCTGCTGGGCCCGCAAGGTGGCTGGAGCCGGGCTGGCATCGACGAAGGCATTGCCGACAAGGAGCGCAAGGATATTCGCCTGCGTACCGCTGTTCCTGTCGCCTGGGTCTATATGACCGGCTACGCCATGGCCGATGGCTCGGTGCATTTCCGCCCCGATGTTTATGGCTGGGACAAGGTGGGCGGCAGCGTCACGGCCAGTCAGACGCTGGTGCAGTGAAACCGACGCCGCTCGCCAACCGGGTTCGGCCCGATGGCGCGCTGGTGGCCTTGCCCGAGCGCGGCCTGTTTTTCGGCAATCGCGGCGGGCGCTTTCATGATTCCGCGAGCTTCACCGTGAAGGGGCGCCCCTGGGCCTCGCGGCAATGGATCATCTGCGTCACCCGGTTCAAGGCAAGGCAGCGCGTGGTCTGGCAGACAGGCTATACCGAGCTGTTCTTCTGCGACGAGGTGGTGGCGCTGGCGGCTGGGCACAGGCCCTGCATGGAGTGCCGGCGACATGCGGCCTTGTCTTACCGCAGCGCGCTGGTGGAAGGGCTGGCTTTGAATGCCACGCCCCTCTTTCCCGAGATCGACAGGCTGCTAGATGGCCAGCGCCGCGACGGGCGTGCCAAGCGGGTGGCTCGCATGGAAGCCAGTGAGCTGCCTGACGGCACGATGATCCGTGATGACAAGGGCTGGTTTCTGGCGATCAGGGGCGACAAGGCGCTCGTCTGGTCGGCAGCCGAATATGTCCAGACGCAGCTTCGGCCCTCCGGCCTTGTCGACGTGCTGACGCCACCTGCCTCAGTCGCTGCGCTGAAGGCGGGCTACCAGCCGCTTTGGCACGAGACGGCCATCAATGAGGGCCAGGCCCAGCATGATTGCGGCCATGCCCCAGATGTGGCGCGGCAGCAGCGTCTCGCCCAGAAA
>JANMMX010000240.1:0-9564 GCA_031373605.1 Allobosea sp.
ACCATCTGGAACGAGCGCTATTCTGCGATTCATGCTGATGCGCTGGCCGGACTGGCCAAGCCCGTGGCCTATGGCGATCTGGTGCGCGCAGGGTTGCTCAAAAGCGACTTCAAGGGCGACATTGATGCCGAAGTGAAACGCCGTGTGGCACTGCAGCGCCAGGGCTCCGGCCAGACCGACGAACGCAATTATCCCGATGGCAGCTGGCGCAGCATTTCGAAGCATCGCGTCGTCCAGGACGCCGTTGCAGGCTTCGCTCTCGATGTCACTGCCTTGAAGCGTCGCGAAGTGGAGCTCGAGATCAGCCAGGCCAAGCTGGTGCGGGTTGCCACCGAGGTTGTTCCCGACGCGGTCGCAGGGTTTGGCAAGGTTGCCAGAGAGTTGCAGGCCGCAAGCAGCGAGGTCCTGTCCCTCGTCGGCTGTTCGACCGAGCAGGTCGTGACGACTGGTTCGGCTGCAGAGGAACTGAGCGCGGCGATTTCGGCAGTGGCCGAGAACACCCGTGCCAGCGCCGACCATATGGCCGAAAGCCTTGCAGAGGCGAAGCTGCTGGACCACCAGATTGGCGAGCTGAGCGGCGCACTCGCTCGCGTTGGCAGCTTCACGGAAACGATCCGTGGCATTGCCAACCAGACCAACCTTCTGGCCCTGAATGCAACCATCGAGGCCGCCCGTGCGGGTGAGGCCGGGCGCGGGTTTGCTGTCGTTGCTGCCGAGGTCAAGGCCCTGTCGCAGGCGACAGAGCGCGCCACGCTGGAGATTGCAGCGCAGGTTGCAGCCGTTGGCGTCCTGATGAACGAGGCATCTGCCGCCACCACGCGCATTATTGGTCGCTCGAACGAAATCGCGGAACGGTCATCCGATGTCGCGGGCTCGTTCACCCAGCAGCAGGGCGCAGCCGCTGCGGTGTCAGGCGCCATGCACGCGCTGATCTCAAACAATGAGGCAACACGCGCTGCCGCTGACACTGCTGCACGCATCAGCCATCAGGTGTCAGCAACCGCGTCGCAGCTGGAAGAGACAGTGATTGCAGCCCTTCGCAGCGTCGGCGGCTCATCGCGCTGATGGCAGGTGGCTTCGAGGCACTGCCTGTGGATGCGCCACCGGCATGTGAGGCGTGACGACCTGAAAAGCGCTATGAGGACGGCCATAGCATTTTCGGGAATCACCTCATGCGGCCCTATCACGACCTTCTGGAACGCATCCTGCGCGAGGGCGTGCGCAAGGATGATCGCACTGGCACCGGCACCATCGCTGTATTTGGCCACCAGATGCGCTTTGACCTGGCCGCAGGTTTTCCGCTGGTCACCACCAAGAAACTGCATCTCAAATCCATCATCCATGAGCTGGTCTGGTTCCTGAAGGGCGACACCAATGTGCGCTATCTTCAAGAAAACGGCGTCAGCATCTGGGATGAATGGGCCGATGAGAAGGGCGATCTCGGGCCCGTCTATGGCCGCCAATGGCGCAGCTGGGCCGCGCCCGACGGGCAGGTGATCGACCAGATCGCCTGGCTGGTGCAAGAGATTCGGAGCAATCCGGATTCGCGCCGCCTGATCGTCTCGGCCTGGAACCCGGCGGACATTCCGAAGATGGCGCTGGCGCCCTGCCATTGCCTGTTCCAGTTTTTCGTGGCGGACGGCAAGCTCTCCTGCCAGCTCTATCAGCGCTCGGCCGATGTGTTTCTCGGCGTGCCCTTCAACATCGCCTCCTATGCGCTGCTGACACATATGGTCGCACAGGTGACGGGCCTGGGCGTCGGCGATTTCGTCCACACCCTGGGCGACACGCATCTGTATGTGAACCATCTGGAGCAGGCGAAGCTCCAGCTCACCCGCGATCACCGCCCGCTGCCAAAGCTGACGCTCAACCCGGCCGTGACGCGGCTGGAGGATTTCGCCTTCGCCGATGTGACCATCGAGGGCTACGATCCGCACCCGACGATCAAGGCGCCGATTGCCGTGTGAGGGCGGACGGCCTGTTTTGATTTCTGTTCTGCCCGGTGATATAACCGGTGACATGAAGAAGCAGTATGCACCCTCGGTCGAGGCCACCCGGAAATACAGGCAACGCGCCGCGTTGCGCGGGCTTGTGCGTATCGAGTTGCAGGCATCCCCTGCAGATGTCGTCCTGTTGCGCAGCGTGGCATCGCGGCTGCGCCAGAAGGATGCGGCTGCCAGCAATCTGCGCGAACATTTGCAAAGTGCCGTCACAGATGTTGCAGATGATGACGCGGTGACACTTTTCGCATCTGATTTGCCGGATAATGCTTTCGACGAGGTTTTTGCAAGCCAGCGCGATCTGCCGCGCGATCTTGCGCTTTGAGTTTTCTGCTTGATACCAATGTCATTTCGGAGATGCGCAAAGGGCGACAGGCGCATCCGAAAGTCTTGCGCTGGATGCAGGCGACCCCTGCCTCCAGCATGTTTCTGAGCGTCCTCGTGCTTGGCGAAATCAGGTGCGGAATCGAGCGCAAACGACTGCGCGATCCCGCCCAAGGCAACGTGCTGGAAAGCTGGCTCGAAAATGTGAGGGCGAAGTTCGGGGCACGGATCCTTGGCCTGGATGAGCGTGTGGCAGAGCAATGGGGCAGGCTGTCGGCGCTGCGTTCCACGCCGAGCGTAGATGGGCTGCTGGCCGCCACGGCGCTGGTCCATGGATTGACGCTTGTGACTCGCAACGTCTCTGATATCGCGTTCACCGGCGTGCAATGGCTTGATCCTTTTCTGGGCTGAAGAACGTGATGTGACGCGCGGGATCACATCTGTTATAACGTGGGCTCATTCAAGCACAGGAGCACACGCCCATGTCCGCCCTCAAGCTGCGCAAGATCGGCAATTCCGTTGGTGTCGTGCTGCCCAAGGAGGTTCTGGCGCGCCTGCGCGTGAGTGAGGGTGACAAGCTGTTCCTGCATGATACGCCCGATGGCATTGCGCTCAGCCCGCGCGATGCAGGCTTTGAAGAGCAGATGAAAGTGGCGCGCGAGGTGATGCACCGGCGCCGTGCCGTGCTGCGCGAACTCGCAAAATAGGGAGGCCAGAATGACGAATGTTGTCTGGCTGTCGCTGGCAGCTGTTCTGGCCATTCATGACGAGCAGATCGCCGAGCATGGCGGTTTGTCCGGCGTGCGGGATATGGGGCTGGTCGAATCAGCCCTGTCGCGCCCGCAGCTCAAGTCGCAATATGGCGAGGACGGACTTGCTTCGCTAGCGGCGGCCTATGCCTATGGGTTGGCGCGAAACCATCCCTTTCTCGATGGGAACAAGCGCACGGCTTATGTGGCAATGGAAACGTTTCTGGCCCTCAACGGGGCGGTCTTTCTGGCAACTGATGAAGACGCCACCATCACCTTTCTCCGCCTCGCCGCTGGCGAGGTCAGCGAAGAGGAGCTTGCGGCCTGGATCGGCAAGCATCTGGGGAGTTATGCGCGATGAAAGTCACATCCGCAGCAAAAGCCTTGCCGCTCGTTCTTGTCGCAGCCATGGCTGAGAATGGCGTCATCGGTGATGACAACCGGCTGATCTGGCGGTTGAAGACCGACTTGCAACGCTTCCGCGCGTTGACGCTCGACCGCCCGGTCATCATGGGCCGCAAGACCTTCCAGTCGATCGGCCGCCCGCTGCCAAGGCGCGAAAACATCATTCTCACACGCGATGCCAGCTTCCAGGCGGATGGCGTGCATGTTGTGACATCACTTGAGCAGGCGCTGGCGCTCGGCCAGACGCTGGGACAGAAGATGCAGGCTGACAGCGTGTCGATTGCCGGAGGCGCCGACATATATGCGCAGACGCTTGGCATTGCGGACAGGCTGGCCCTGACGCTGGTTCATGCCAAGCCCGATGGCGACGCCGTCTTCCCTGCCTTTGACCGGCTCGCTTTCAAGGAAACGCGGCGCCAAACCCATCCAGCAGGGCCGGATGACGAGCATCCGTTCACCTTCATTGATCTTCACAGGGTGGATCGGGCTGCTGCCCGTTGACGAATCCACTTCCGATGCCCAATTCACTCAACGAAAGCACGGCCCGAGATGCGGGCAGTGTCGTGACAGAACAAGGATTGGCGTGAACGATGCCATGGAGCAACCAGAGCGGCGGAAGCGGCGGCAGCAATAACGGCGGTGGCGGTGGCCCTTGGGGCAACCGTGGTGGCGGTTCCGGCGGCGGCAATGGTGGCGGCCCCTGGGGCGGCGGCGGTGGTTCGGGCGGCGGGCAAGGCGGCGGCAATCCGCCAGACCTTGAAGAAATCCTGCGCCGCAGCCAGGACAAACTGAAGAATTTCATGCCTGGCGGCAGCCTTGGCGGGCGCAGCATCGTGCTGATCGCACTTGCCGGAGCGCTGCTCTGGCTCGCAACCGGCATCTACACCGTTCGGCCCAACGAGGTCGGTCTCAACATGATTTTCGGCAAGTTCGTCGGCAAGACGGGCCAGGGCCTGAACTTCAACCTGCCGTATCCGATCGGCGCGGTGTTCAAGCCGCAGGTCACCAACGTCAACAGCACCGAGGTTGGTTTCCGCGCGGTGGAAGCCAGCGGCCGTCAGGGCCAGCGCGACGTGATCCAGGAAAGCCTGATGCTGACCGGCGACGAAAACATCGTCGATATCGATGTCATCGTTCAGTGGCAGATCGATCCCGGTCGCCCTGAGGATTATGTGTTCAACATCCAGGACCCGCCAGGCACCGTGAAGGCCGTGGCCGAAAGCGCCATGCGCGAGATCATCGGTCGCCGCAACATCCAGCCGGTTCTGACCACGGACCGCGCGCAGATCGAGACCGAAGTGCGCCAGCTGATGCAGGACACGCTGAACTCCTACAAGGCAGGCGTGCAGATCCGCCTGGTGCAGCTGCAGAAGGTCGATCCGCCACAGCAGGTCATTGATGCATTCCGTGACGTTCAGGCCGCGCGCGCCGACCAGGAGCGCCTGCAGAACGATGCGCAGACCTATGCCAACCGGGTCGTGCCGGAGGCACGTGGCCGCTCGTCGCAGTTACTGCAGGCCGCCGAAGGCTTCAAGGACCAGACCGTGGCGGAAGCCAAGGGTCAGGCCAGCCGTTTCACCTCGGTGTATGACCAATACAAGCTGGCGCCGGGCGTGACGCGCGAACGCATCTATCTGGAAACGATGGAGCGCGTCTTCGGCGGCATGGACAAGATCATCCTTGACCAGAACAGCAATGGCGGAAGCGGCGTCGTGCCCTACCTGCCCCTGAACGAGTTGCAGCGCAGCCGCGTCCCGGCCGCCCAGAATCCGGGAGCGCCGAAATGAGCCAGTTCCTTCGCGCCTTCGGGCTTGTGGTCGTCGGCATCATCGCTGTCGCCATCTATGCATCGACCTTCGTGGTTCAGCAGACCCAGTCAGCCATCGTCCTGCGCTTCGGCGCCGTGCGGAAAGTCGTGACTGCGCCGGGGCTTTATTTCAAGCTGCCAGCACCGTTCGAGCAGGTGCTGAACCTCGACAACCGCATTCTCGACCTTGATCTCCCTGCGCAGGAAATCATTGCCTCGGACCAGAAGCGGCTTGTGGTCGATGCCTTCACGCGGTTCCGCATCACCGATCCGCTGCGCTTCTTCCAGTCGTCCAACAACATCCAGCGTGCCAGCGCCCAGCTTGCCAACATCGTCAACAGCCAGGTCCGCAGCGTGCTGGCCGAAGCGACTTTCACCTCAATGGTGCGCACCGAGCGCTCCAAGCTGATGCAGCGCATCCGTGATGACGTGAACCGTGAGGCTGAGCGTTTCGGCATGACGGTGGTTGATGTGCGCCTTCGCCGGGTAGATCTGCCGGAAGCCAACTCTCAGGCCGTGTTCCAGCGCATGCAGACAGAGCGTGCCCGTGAAGCTGCTGAAGCCCGCGCGCTTGGTGCCCAGCAGGCGCAGGAGATCAGGGCGCGTGCCGACCGTGAAGCCACGATCATCGTGGCGGATGCAACACGCCGTTCCGACGAGTTCCGCGGTCAAGGTGAAGGTGAGCGCAACCGGATCTTTGCGGAAGTCTTCGGCAAGGACCCCGAGTTCTTCGCCTTCTGGCGTTCGATGCAGGCCTATGAGGCCAGCATGAAGGCGGGCGAGACCCGGATGGTGCTGTCTCCGGATTCACCTTTCTTCCGGTATTTCTCCGACTCGGCCGGGCGCAAGCCTGCGGCCAAGCCCTGATCCTGAGCCCGGCGTCGCGCGCATGAGTGATTTTCTTGCGGCGCTGGGTCTGGTTTTCGCCATTGAGGGGCTGCTTTTTGCCGCAGCCCCCGGCTTGGCCAAGGAAGCGCTGAAGAGCGCTTCTGAAACGCCCGTGGAGCGCATGCGCCTGATTGGCATCATTTCGGCAGTGGTTGGCGTCGCTCTGGTCTGGTTTGTGCGGCGCGGGTGGTGAAATCCGCCAGTTTCGGCAAGATTTTCCAGCAGCCGTGCTTCCGCCGCAATTGCTGCGTCAATGACAGGAACGTGAACCGCGCTGGCGATTGCACTTGCGGCAGGCCCTATCCGGCGGCAGACTCGCCAGAGTATCATTCTCGTCAGATTATCATCCGGCATCGCGCAATGCGCACCATGAGGTTGTCCATGACCATGACTTTCAAAGCTGTCACTGGCCTGCTGCGCAGTGCCCTGATTGCAGGCGTCGCTGCGGCTCCGCTGCTGGCAATACCCATGCTGATGACCACGCCAGCCGCAGCACAGGCGACCCCCCAGTTGCTGGGTCAGGGCAAGGGCCAGGTTTCGCTGGCTGATCTGGCCGAGCAGGTCATGGATGCGGTGGTGAACATCGCCGCTGTCACCACCACCGAGAACAAGGGCCGCACCTTGCCGGGCCTGCCTCAGCTTGGGCCGGACACGCCATTTGGCGACCTGTTCGAGGAGTTCTTCAACCGCCGCGGCCAGGGTCAGCAGGGCCAGGGTCAGCCGGGTCAGCCCGGCCCGCAAGGTCAGGCGCCGAACAACCGCGAAGGCCAGGGCGAGGGGCCGCGTCAGCGCCGCTCGCAATCTGCCGGTTCCGGCTTCGTGATTGATGGCTCCGGCCTCGTCATCACCAACAACCACGTTATTGGCGAGGCGAACGAGATCACCGTGATCCTGACCAACGGCACGCGGCTGACGGCTGAAGTCGTTGGCAAGGATGCCAAGGTCGATCTCGCCGTGCTGCGCGTGAAGCCGGACAAGCCGCTGAAGTCAGTCAAGTTCGGCGACTCGGAAAAGATGCGCATCGGCGATCCGGTGATGGCCATCGGCAATCCGTTCGGCCTCGGTGGTTCGGTCTCGGCCGGCATCGTCTCGGCCCGCAACCGCAACATCCAGCAGGGCCCTTACGACAATTATATCCAGACGGATGCGGCCATCAACAAGGGCAATTCCGGCGGCCCGCTGTTCAACATGGCGGGCGAGGTGATCGGCATCAACACAGCCATCCTGTCGCCCACCGGCGGCTCGGTCGGTATCGGCTTCGCCGTGCCGTCGGCGCTGGCCACCACCATCATCGACCAGCTGAAGGAATTCGGCGAGACGCGCCGCGGCTGGCTGGGTGTGCGCATTCAGGCGGTGGACGACGCCACGGCTGAGGCGCTGGGCCTCGGCAAGCCGCGTGGCGCGCTTGTGGCCGGCATTGACGACAAGGGCCCTGGCAAGCCCGCTGGCCTTGAAGTGGGCGATGTCATCGTCAAGTTTGACGGCAAGGACGTGAAGGATTCGCGCGATCTGCCGCGCATTGTCGCTGCCACTCCGGTCGGCAAGGACGTCGCGGTCGACATCGTGCGCAAGGGCAAGGAACTGGCCAAGACGGTCAAGCTTGGCCGCCTGGAAGATGGCGAGCGCGTGCAGCAGGCCTCGGCCCGGCCGAAGGCCGATGTACCGTCAGCACCGGCTGTCACGACTGTTCTCGGCATGGACCTCTCGGCCCAGAATGATGAACTGAAGAAGCGCTATTCGATCAAGGATGGCACCAAGGGCGTCATCGTCACCAAGGTCGATCCGAACTCTGGCGCGGCCGACAAGCGGATCGTCGCTGGCGAGCTCATTACCGAAGTCGGTCAGGAAGCGGTCAACGCACCGGCTGACGTGACCCGGCGCATCGAGACGTTGAAGAAGGAGGGCAAGAAGACAGCTCTGCTCCTGGTCTCCACCGCGCAGGGCGAGGTTCGCTTTATTGCGCTGGCGATGAACTGAGAATGATGAATTGCGATTGATGGCCTGAGCCAGCAAGGCGCAGGTGCCATGCCGTACACAGCAACCCGCCGTCCGGTCCTGCCGGGCGGCGCTTTCGTTTCAGCTGGCGAAATCAGCCCTGCTGTAGCCCTGCGCATAGAGCAGCGCCGTCAGGTCAGCATGATCGACCCTTGCATGCGCAGCAGCAGCCACTGCGGGCTTGGCCCGGAAGGCGACGCCCAGTCCCGCTTCCCCCAGCATGGCCAGATCATTGGCGCCATCGCCCACAGCCATTGTTGCCTGTTGCACCAGCCCAAAGCGGCTGCGCAATTCGATCAATGCGTCGAGCTTGGCCTGACGCCCGAGGATCGGCTCCTGCACCGTGCCGCTCAACCTGCCGTCAGCCGCATCGAGGATGTTCGAGCGATGCTCGTCAAAACCGATCACGGCATGGATCGGGCCAGTGAAAACCGTGAAGCCGCCCGAGACCAGCGCACAGTAGCCGCCATTGGCGCGCATGGTGCGCACCAGCTCTGTGCCACCCGGCGTCAACGTGATCTGGTCCCGGATGATCTCGTCCACCACGCCGGTCGGCACGCCCTTGAGCAGGCCCACGCGTTCACGCAGGGCAGGCTCGAAATCCAGCTCGCCACGCATGGCGCGCTCGGTGATCTCTGACACGCGCTCTTTCAGGCCGACATGTGCTGCGAGCTCGTCGATGCATTCCTGTCCGATCATGGTGGAATCCATGTCGGCCAGAAACAGCGCCTTCCGGCGTGAGGCCGGCGGCTGCGAAATCACATCGATCGGCGCATCGCCCAGCGCATTGCGGATGGCCGCGGTCAGAGCTGCCGCGCTTTCGCCAGTGACAAAAACATCGGCAGCAACGCCGTTTTCAAGCCAGGCAAACGTGCTGCCCATGCCGGCCGCTTGCGCAGCTTCGCGCAGCAGGGCATCGGTGAGGCACGGAGCGGAAGGACTGGAAACAAGGGTCGAAACGAGCATCATGGCAATGGCACGCGTGTTGGAAAAACTGAGCAGATGAACAAGGCCGTGCTCATCGCAGGTCCGACCGCAAGCGGCAAGTCGGCATTGGCCATTGCCCTGGCGCAACGTTTCAATGGCGTCGTCATCAATGCAGATTCCATGCAGGTCTATGCTGATCTGCGCATCATCACGGCGCGCCCGTCACCCGAGGAGGAGGCCAGCGCACCGCACCACCTGTTTGGCCATGTCGATGGCGCCACCAACCATTCGGTGGTGCGCCACGTGGCTGACATTGGCGCCCTGCTGCCGGCGCTGATCGCCGATGGCCGACTGCCGATCATCGTGGGCGGCACCGGCATGTATTTTCGCGCATTGACCGAGGGCCTGTCCGATATCCCGGTGGTGCCTGACGCGGTGCGTGAGGAGGTTCGTGCCTTCTGCCTGACGC
>JANMMX010000158.1:0-27419 GCA_031373605.1 Allobosea sp.
ACAACCAGCCGTGCACGGCCAGGCTTGGATTTGCGGTAACGATCAAAGCGATAGGCGGCGAGCAGCCAGCCAAGCGTGGCAAGTGTCGGATCAAACCCTTCGCCAACAAGCTGATAGTCGCCCTCGGGGAGGACAGGAGACCAGCGTCCAATCTCGAACGGATCGCGTCTCCGGGCTGTGTCCGCCGCAAACCCGACAACAATGACCGCCAGCGCGCCTTGCGCATCAGGCAGCAGAAGATATTTGCCCGGTGCGGGCTCAAACCCTTGCGCCCTTGCATAGGCGGCTGCCGGTGCTGGCAGGCTCTCTCGCAGGCTCGGCCAACTGGCAGCCGTCACAGCATGAACAGGAATCGCGTTGTCGGAGGCAATGGTCAGAAGCGGGTGCACGGCAGCTGGAACCTGGGAGGTTTAACGAAGCATTAGGGTTAACGCTTTATGACCATTGCGAACAGTTCTGTTTCTCAAAGGTCGCTCCATGACCGAGTCCGCTTGCCCTTCCTCGATATCGCTCATGTTCGGGCGCCGCAGCCGTCTGATTGCGGCCTTCGCACTCGCGCTCGCGCTTGGGGCCTGCCAGACGCGGCTGGGTGACATCACAGGTTCGATTGGCCGCCAGACGACGCAGCCAACGACCGAGGCTGGCTGGCGCACCGAGCTGGACCAATGGGCCAAGCGCTATTCAGCCACTCCAAATGATCGCAACACCGCCTTTTTCTATGCCCGAGCGCTGCGGGCAACAGGCCAGCACGCCCAGACCATGGCTGTGCTGCAAACGGCAGTGCTGAAACATGGCGAGGACCTGGAGCTGCTTGGGGCCTATGGCCGCTCCTTGGCCGACAATGGCAGGCTGAAGGAGGCTGATGAGGTGCTGGGCCGCGCCCACCGCCCCGAACAGCCGAACTGGCGCATTCTCTCGGTGCAAGGCACGGTTGCTGACCAGCTTGGCGAGCATTTGCGGGCACAGGAAATCTATCTGACTGCGCTGAAGATCGTGCCGGACGAGCCAACCATCATGTCGAATCTCGGCCTGTCCTATGCCTTGACAAAGCGCCTGCCTGAAGCCGAGCAGGTGCTCAAACGCGCTGCGGCAAACCCGCAGGCCGATATGCGCGTGCGCCAGAATCTCGTGATGGTGCTGGGGCTTCAGGGCAAGTTCGCTGAGGCGGAAGCGATTGCCCGGCAAGACCAGAGCCCGCAGGAGGCCGCCGCTACCGTCGCCTCGCTGAAGAACGTCGTCAGCCAGCCCAACAACTGGGATCTGTTGAAGAAATCAGGCCAGGCTCCAGCCCGGCAGGCAGGCGCGACACGGCCTTCGACCGCGCCGCGCAGCTGATCTTCTTGGCTCAGGCGCCGACAACAACCACATCGACGTCGACATTGCCGCGCGTGGCGTGGCTGTAGGGGCAGATCTCGGCATGGGTCTTGTGGACCAGCGCCTCGGCCTCGCCCTGCGGCAGGGTTGGCACACTGACATGCATCTTGACGGCGATGCCGAAGCCGCCCCCCTCGCGCGGGCCCACGGATGTTTCGCAGGTCACGGTTGCACCGCTGACATCTTTCTTGGCCTGGCTGGCGACGAATTCCAGCGCGCCGCCAAAGCAGGCAGCATAGCCTGCGGCAAAGAGATGCTCGGGTGTGGTGGTGTTGGCCAGGCCCGGACCGCCCATTTCCTTGCGCACGGACAGGTTGACGCTGACCGACTTGTCCGTGGTTTCCGAATGGCCGTTGCGGCCGCCCGTCGAGACGGCGGTGGCGGTGACAAGCGGCTTGATGGTGTGAGCGGCCATTGAAATCTCCTGAGCGGTGCGGGGCATTGTTGATGATGCTTGCCGAAAGATAGGCATGGGGTCGGCCCAAGACCACCCCTGCGCTTGCAAACATGTCAGGCAGGCGGCGTGCCATTAGCGGCCAGCACTTCGCCTGCCAGATAAAGTGACCCGCAGATCAGGATGCGCGGCGGCACTGCCCAGCTGCGCGCGGCAATCTCTCGCAGTGCCTGCTCCACCGAGCCTGAAACCTGAGCACGAAGCCCGGCCTCGCGCGCCATTTCAGCGACTTCCGGTGCCGGGCGCCCGGCCAACTGGTTGGCAATCGGCACTGCCAGCAGCTCATGCGCCAGCCCGTTGAAATGGCGCAGAACGGCAGTGGCATCCTTGGTGCTCAGCAGGCCCGCGATCAGCATCAGCGGCGCGGAGTTTTTCTCCTCAAGATCGGCCATGGCCTCGGCCAGCACACGGCCACCATCGGGGTTGTGGCCGCCATCCAGCCAGAGTTCTGCACCGGGCGGAACCAGCTCGGCCAGATGACCGCGCGCAAGCCTTTGCAGGCGTCCCGGCCAGTCAGCGTTGGCGATGCCTGTTTCGAACGCGCTGGCGGGCAATCCGCCATAACCCGCCGCGCGCAGGGCTGCGATCGCCGTGCCCGCATTGATGTGCTGGTGGCGCCCCTGCAAACGCGGCAGGGGCAGATCGAGCAAGCCATCGAGATCCTCATAGACCAGCCGCCCGGATTCTTCCCGCACGCTGAAATCCTGCTGGCCGACCATGACGCGCGACGCACCGACACGCTCCGCGGCAGCTTCCAGCACAGCGATCTGCTCCGGTTCTTGCGGCGCGATGACGGCAGGCGCACCGCGCTTGAAGATGCCGGCCTTCTCGGCGGCAATTTTGGTGACCGTATCGCCCAGATATTCGGCATGGTCCATCGAGACCGGCGTCACCACCGCGCAGGCCGGGTTGGCGATGACATTGGTTGCATCAAAGCGCCCACCCAGGCCAACCTCGAGCAGCAGCACATCGGCCGGATGCTCGGCAAAAAGCAGGAACGCTGCGGCTGTGGTGATCTCGAAGACGGTGATCGGCTCGCCGGCATTGATCGCTTCGCAGCGCTTCAGCGCCTCGACCAGAACCTCCTCGGCGACATAACGCCCGCCTCCGGGCTGGCCCAGCCGGATGCGCTCGTGAAAACGCACGAGATGGGGCGAGGTGTAGACATGGACGGACAGACCAGCCGCCTCAAGGATGGCCCGCATGAAGGCCATGGTGGAACCCTTGCCATTGGTGCCCGCCACATGGATCACCGGCGGCAAGCGCTTCTGCGGCTCGCCCATGCGCTCCAGCAGGCGCGCAATGCGGCCCAGTGAAAGGTCGATGATCTTGGGATGCAGCGCCAGAAAGCGCGCAATCAGCGTGTCGGACGAAGCCATGTCAGCGGGCCGGAGGCGTCAGGCGGCTTTGGCCGGCGCGCGCGTCAGCAAACGGCAGATCCGGGCCAGCGTCTGCGGCATGTCGTTGCGATGCACCACCATGTCGACCATGCCGTGATCGCGCAGATACTCCGCACGCTGGAAGCCTTCGGGCAGCTTCTCGCGGATGGTCTGCTCGATGACGCGCGGCCCGGCAAAGCCGATCAGCGCGCCTGGCTCGGCAATGTGCACGTCACCCAGCATCGCGTAAGACGCGGTGACGCCGCCGGTTGTCGGATTGGTCAGAACGACAATGTAGGGCAGGGCGCGCTCGCGCAGGCGGCGAACAGCCACGGTCGTGCGCGGCAGCTGCATGAGCGAAAGGATGCCTTCCTGCATGCGCGCGCCGCCGGAGGCGGCAAACACGACATAGGGCGTGCCCTTGTCGATGGCGGTCTCGGCCCCCTTCACGAAGGCCTCACCCGCCGCCATGCCGAGGGAGCCCCCCATGAAATGGAAATCCTGGGCGGCGACCGTCAGCGCCAGGCCATCAACACGGCCATAGCCGATCTTGAACGCGTCCTGCTGGCCCGTCTTGGTGCGGGCGTCCTTCAGGCGGTCGACATAGCGCTTCTCGTCGCGGAACTTCAGCGGATCGATGACGGCTTCTGGCAAGGGCACGTCAACCCATTTGCCCTCGTCGAAGGTGATTTTCAGCCGGTCTGTGGCTGTGACGCGCAGGTGATGGTTGGAGCCCGGAATGACGAAGCGGTTGGCCTCGACATCCTTGTGGAACACCATTTGCCCGGTGTCCGGGCACTTGATCCAGAGATTTTCGGGCGACTCGCGCTTGAAAAGCGTCTTGATGCGCGGCCGGACGACATCTGAAATCCAGTTCATTGCAATTCTCCAGCCACGTACCGGTTCGAGCAGGCCATGATCTCAGCCTGCCTTCACCACGGAACGGACGCCAGCAGCGAGCTGCTGCACCAGACCGGTGACAGCCGATACCGTCTTTTCCGTGGCCTTGCCCTCAGCGTCAAGCGAGAGGCGGATCAGTTCGACGAGGGCCGATCCAACCACAACGCCATCGGCACCACGCGCGATGGCCGCAGCATCAGCCGCAGTCTTGACGCCAAAGCCGACAGCCACCGGCAGATCCGTGTGGCGCTTGATGCGGGACACCGCCTCGCCAACCGCATCATAGCTGGCAATGGTGCCGCCCGTGATACCAGTCATCGAGACGTAATAGACGAAGCCCGATGTGTTGCGCAGCACGGCTGGCAACCGCTTGTCATCTGTCGTTGGCGTCGCCAGGCGGATGAAGTTCACGCCGGCCGACAAGGCCGGCAGGCACAGTTCGGCATCTTCCTCAGGAGGAAGATCGACGATGATGAGCCCGTCAATGCCGCTGGCGCGGGCATCTTTCAGAAAGCGCTCCACGCCATAGACATAGATCGGGTTGTAATAGCCCATCAGCACAAGCGGGGTGATGTCATCGCCCAGCCGGAAAGTCTTTGCCATACCGAGCGTCCTGGCCAGCGTCTGACCGGCCGCCAGAGCGCGCTGGCCTGCCAACTGGATCGGGATGCCATCGGCCATCGGATCGGTGAAGGGGATGCCAAGCTCGATGATATCGGCCCCTGCGGCAGGCAAGGCCGCCACAACCTGCGCCGAGGTTTCCGGATCGGGATCTCCCGCCGTGACATAGGTCACGAGCGCAGCGCGCTTTTCGGCGCGGGCACGGGCAAAGGCTGCGGACAGGCGATCAGAAAGAGCGATTGTGTTCATGGCCGCGCGCTTAGCACGGGCACTTCGGGCTGGCGAGAGGGTGCGCCAGCGTCCGCGAACGGGAATGGAATTGTTTCCGGGAAAAATCCGGTTGCCACAATCGGCGTGCTGAGGCACGACCGGTCAGGATTTCACAACTGTTCAAGCGCGCCGGAGAGCTGCCCCATGACGATCCGCCTGCATCGCGGCGATTTGCCCGAAGGCTACGAGCCCGGCCCTTTGCTGGCTGTCGACACCGAGACGCTGGGTCTCAATCCGCACCGTGACCGGCTCTGCGTCGTGCAGATGTCGCGCGGCGATGGCAGCTGCGACGTCGTTCAGATCATCAAGGGAGGCGAGAGGCCCATCAACCTCATACGGGTGATGGCCGACCCTGGTTGCCTCAAGCTGTTTCATTTCGCGCGCTTTGACGTGGCTGTGCTGATGCAGGCCTTTGGCGTGCTGACGGCGCCCGTCTATTGCACAAAGATCGCGTCAAAACTGGTGCGCACCTACACGGATCGCCACGGGTTGAAAGACCTCGTGCGTGAGCTTCTGGGCATCGACCTGTCGAAGCAGCAGCAGTCCTCCGACTGGGCGGCTGACAATCTAAGTGAGGCGCAGCTGGCTTATGCCGCCTCTGACGTGGCGCACTTGCATGTGTTGAAAGAAAAGCTGGATGCCATGCTGGCACGCGAAGAGCGGGCTGAGCTGGCGGCGGCCTGTTTCCGCTTTCTGCCGACGCGCGCGAAACTTGATCTCGAAGGCTGGCCGGATGTCGACATCTTCGCGCATACCTGAGCGGGCCGGTCGCTGGCTGCGCGCGGTCAGACAAAACAGGGCTTGACGTTCCGTTCACTGACTGGCCCGATAGTGGCCGGACATTAAAAAGCCGTGACCGGATGACAATTGCCGTTCCCATGTCGATGACCATGACAGATCAAGGTGCTGGCTTTTCTGGCGGGCGACGGACTGCGGCCAGGTTTGCCGCAGCGCGACGCCACAGCAACTTTGTGCGCTTCATGCGGCGCGGGTTGCCTGTTGCCATGGGCATCAGCATCGTGGCGCTTGTCATCGTGCCTTTGCTCAACCCGTTGCGTAACCTGCCAGGCCTGAGCATCGGCCCGGTCAAGCTCTCCGGCAGCAAGGTGACGATGGAGCTGCCGAAGCTCACCGGGTTTCGCAAGGATGCCAAGCCTTATGAGGTGACAGCAACCTCCGCGCTGCAGGACATCCGCAAGCCGAATGTGATCGAGCTGGTTGAGATGAAGGCCCGGCTGCAGCTGGAAAGCGATGGCTGGGCCAATCTCGATTCGAAATCCGGCGTGTTCGACACGCAGAAGGAACAGCTCAAGCTGACAGGCGACGTTCGGTTGAAAACCGACACCGGCTATGACGCACGCCTGAAAAGTGCCGACATTGATTTCAAGGCGGGAACAGTGATCTCGCGCGAGCCGGTCAAGGTCAGCATCAACAACGGCTCGACAACAGTTGATGCCGACCAGCTTGATGTCACCGACAATGGCAAGGTCATGGTGTTCAGCGGTCGCGTGACAGTGCTGATCGAAAATGCCGAGCGCGGAACTTTGACAGGCCCCAGCGGCGGTGCGGTGGCCGCACCGCTGCCTGTCCCTGCAAAAACGGACACCGCGCCTGCGGCTGTTGCACCGCAGCCCGCCAAAGTGCCGCGAAGTGCGATTGCACCGGCTGGGCCTGCCGCGCGCGGTGGCCCTGTCATGATTGACCCCGATGGTCGCCTGCAGAGCCGGCGGAAGCAGCCGTGACAGATTGACCGGCCATGATAGGAATTCACTTATGACCCTGAAACCAAAAACCAGAACGGCTGGAACGCGCGCTGATCGTTGCGCGCTGGTGGCCATCAGCGCGCTTGTCGCTTCGGTTTCACTGATGCTGGTGACATCGGAGGCTGCCCTCGGCCAGACTGCTGCCGCTCCTGCGGCAGCCAAGGCCCGCGGTGGCGCCCCTTCGACACCCTTTGTCGGCATGGGCGCCAACAGCAAGGACCCGATCAAGATCGATGCTGACAAGCTCGATGTGCTCGACAAGGAATCCAAGGCGATCTTCTCGGGCAATGTCGTTGCGGTTCAAGGCGACACCACTGTGCGCTGCTCGGAGATGACTGTCTTCTACACGCCGCGCAGCAGCGGGCCGGGCACAAAACCGGCGCCAGCCGCGCAGCCTGCCGCTGATGCCAAGGGGGACGGCAATATCCGACGCATCGAATGCAAGGGGCCTGTCACTGTTGTCTCGAAAACACAGACGGCAACCGGCAACGATGCGGTGTTCGACCGCGTTGCCAACAAGGTCATCATGACCGGCAATGTCGCGCTGAGTGACGGACCCAACATCACGCGCGGTGAAAAGCTGATCTATGACACGCAGACGGGCGTCGCCAATGTCGAGACAAAACCCGGTGGACGTGTGCAGGGTTTCTTTGTGCCCGGCTCGGATGAGGCCAGCAAGCCAGGTGCCAAACCAAAGACGCCAACGAACTGACGCTTGCCACTTGTGGCGCGCCAGTTTGCGGGCCTGCACAAGCTCGGCTAGACCGGGACAAGGTCCGCAATTGCGGATGCGAGATTCCTGACCCGTGAAATTTCCCTTCTCCAAGCCATCTCCGAACGACGCCGAACCATCCGAGGCCCCATCCCAGGGTGGCATCGAGATCCCGCGCGAGCTGCAGCGTCCGGCAGAGCCTGAACCCAAGCGCAGGAGCGGCTTGCTGGCCGGGCTGAAACGTCTGTTGCCGGGGCAGGGAACGCTTGCCGCAAGCGCCAACCCGTTTGCCCACGGGCTCGGTGCACCGGGCATGCTGGCGGTCGCTGGCCTGCAAAAAAGCTATCGCAGCCGCATGGTGGTGAGCGATGCGGGCTTGTCCGTTCGCAATGGTGAGGCGGTCGGTCTGCTGGGGCCCAATGGCGCGGGCAAGACCACGATTTTCTACATGATTACCGGGCTGGTGGCGGCGGATCGCGGCGCAATCACGCTGGATGGCCATGACATCACCATGCTGCCCATGTATCAGCGCGCACGGCTGGGCATCGGCTATCTGCCGCAGGAAGCCTCGATCTTTCGCGGGCTGAATGTCGAGGACAACATCCGCGCCGTGCTGGAAGTGGTGCAACCCGACCGCAAGGCGCGCGAGTGCGAGCTTGACGAGTTGCTTGAGGAGTTCAGCATCGCCCGGCTGCGCAAGGTGCCTTCCATCGCCCTGTCCGGCGGCGAGCGGCGGCGCTGCGAAATCGCGCGCGCGCTGGCAGGCCGCCCCTCCTTCGTGCTGCTGGACGAGCCGTTTGCCGGTATCGACCCGATTGCGGTCGGCGACATTCAGGCGCTGGTGCGGCAATTGACCAATCGCGGCATCGGCGTGCTCATCACCGATCACAACGTGCGTGAGACGCTCGGGCTGGTGGACCGCGCTTACATCATCCATTCCGGTCGGGTGCTGACAGAAGGCACGCCTTCCGAGATCATCGCCAATGCCGATGTGCGCCGCGTCTATCTCGGCGAAGATTTCCGACTCTGATCCCTGACGCCCTTTAAGCGATTGGCAAGCGTCTTGTTTTAACTGGCTGGCAAGCGTCTTGCATGTTTCGCTTTGACCTGAGTCAGCCGCAGCTCTATTCTCCTCAAGGCAAGAAGCGTGCCGTTCCGGCTGCGCTTGACGAGGGAATGGGCCGCGATGGCGATGATGCCGCGCATGGAGCTGCGCCAGGGCCAGTCCCTGGTGATGACGCCGCAGCTTCTGCAGGCGATCAAGCTCCTGCAACTGTCGCATCTCGAGCTTCACGCCTTTGTCGAGGGTGAACTGGAGCGCAACCCGCTGCTGGAGCGCGACGAGGATCGGCCTGACCGGGGCGAGGACGATGCGAGGCGCGGTGATGATGACGCGCCCGCTGCCGCCGCAGGCGAGGAGTCCTGGCTGGAAAGCGAGCTGGCCACCAGCCGCGAGAGCATCGAGGACAGGCTCGGCACCGGCCTCGACAATGTCTTCCAGAGCGAGCAGCCACAGGTGGCCCGGCTGGAGACACAAGGTGCCGAGACCCTGCCGGTCAGTGGTGGCAGCTATGGCAGCACGGGCGGCTCTTTCGAAGATGGGCCGGAGGGTTTCGAGGCCTCGCTGACATGTGATGTTTCCCTGCATGACCATCTGGAATCACAACTTGACCTCGCCGTTACCAACCCGGTTGACCGGCTGATCGGCCGCCATCTGATCGACGGTATCGACGAGGCCGGCTATCTAACCGAGGCGCTGGACGAGATGGCGCAAAGGCTGGGTGTGCCCGAGGCGCGCGTGCTGCGCGTGCTGGGCATTGTCCAGAGTTTCGAGCCTGCCGGGATCGGCGCGCGCAACCTGGCGGAGTGCCTCGCCATC
The DNA here is from genome assembly GCA_031373605.1 of Allobosea sp. GTDB lineage: Bacteria > Pseudomonadota > Alphaproteobacteria > Rhizobiales > Beijerinckiaceae > Allobosea. Next base: position 9,353 of record JANMMX010000158.1, read on the forward strand.
CAGCTGCGCGAACAGGATCGCTATGATCCCGCCATGCAGGCGCTGCTGGCCAACCTGCCTTTGCTGGCCAAGCGCGACTTCGCCGCCTTGCGCCGCCTGTGCGGGGTCGACGACGAAGATATGACCGAGATGGTGGCTGAAATCCGCAGGCTTGATCCGAAGCCGGGCCGCGCATTTGGCGGAACTGCAGCGGAGACGGTCGTGCCGGATGTGTTCATCCGGGCGGCTCCCGATGGATCATGGCTCGTTGATCTCAACCCCGAAACCCTGCCCCGGGTGCTGGTCAACCAGACCTATCATGCCCGCGTGAACAAGACCGCGCGCAGCGATGAGGACAAGGCCTTCATTGCCGAATGCCTGCAAACGGCCAATTGGCTGACCCGCAGCCTCGAGCAGAGGGCGCGCACGATCCTGAAGGTTGCCAGTGAGATCACCCGGCAGCAGGATGGTTTTTTTGCCAATGGTGTCGAGCATTTGCGGCCGCTCAACCTGAAAACCATCGCGGATGCCATTGGCATGCACGAATCAACCGTTTCGCGCGTGACCTCCAACAAGTATCTCACCTGCGCGCGCGGACTGTTCGAGATGAAATACTTCTTCTCGGCATCGATCAACTCAACCGGCTATGGCGAGGCCCACTCGGCAGAAGCGGTGCGCTTCCGCATCAAGCAGATGATCGAAAGCGAGAGTTCTGACGATGTGCTGTCAGACGACGCAATTGTTGAGCGGCTAAAGGGTTCAGGTGTCGATATTGCCCGCAGAACGGTGGCGAAATACCGGGAATCACTGCGAATTCCTTCTTCAATGGAGCGGCGGCGTCTGAAGCAGCCAACGCGGGCGAGCCGCCGCTGATCCCGGTTTGTCAAGTCATTGACTTACGCTTGTCGCCGTTCTTACCTCAGGGGTGAGGGCGGTGCTCGCCCGGACGACAGGAGAGGAAGCAGCCATGAGCCTGCGCATCTCGGGAAAAAATCTCGATGTAGGAGAATCCTTGCGGCTGCGGGCCGAGCAACGGGTCGTTGCCGCGCTTGGCAAATATTACGAAGGCGGTGTGCAGGGCCATGTCACGGTTGCGCGTGATGGCACCGGGTTCAAGACCGATGGCGTGCTGCATCTGTCCTCCGGCATCACACTGGAAGCCTCCGGCACGGCGCATGATGCCTATGCCAGCCTGGAGCGGATGGCGGAGCGGATCGAGAAGCGCCTGCGCCGCTACAAGCGCCGCCTCAAGGATCACTCCGGCGGGGCTCAGGCGAGGCGCGCCCTGATCGAGGTGCCGGCCTATGTCATCGAGACACCCGACCCCGACCTTGAGGAAGAGCCGCAGATGAACGGGCACCATCCGGTCATCGTCGCCGAGTCGACGCGCGGCCTGCATGAATTCTCGGTCAGCGACGCCGTCGCCGAACTGGATATGACAGGCGCGCCGGTGATCGTGTTCCGAAATGCTGGTAGTGGACGCATGAATGTGGTCTACCGGCGTCGCGATGGGAATATCGGGTGGATTGATCCACCCGCCACCTTGGCTTGAAAACTGAGCATGGCATGTAGGCGCCTTCGACTGGGCCGGGACTTCGATCCCTGGCACATGTCATGCATGGCCGTTCAGGAGGACGAGCGTTCCAATGATGCTGACTGATCTTTTGCGGCCACAGGGCGTTCTTTCGCCCTTGCGGGCCAACAGCAAGAAACAGACCCTTCAGGAGCTGGCGCAACATGCTGCCGGCTTGACGGGCTTGCCGGAACGCGAGCTGTTCGAGACACTGCTGCAGCGCGAGCGGCTGGGCTCGACCGGCATTGGAGAAGGCATTGCGATCCCCCATGGCCGAGTGGCGGGCGCCACACGGCTGTCTGGTGTGTTTGCCCGCATGGAGCGGCCTGTGGATTTCGAGGCACTGGATGGCCAGCCAGTCGACATCCTTTTCGTGCTGATCGCCCCGGAAGGGGCTGGCGCGGACCATCTCAAGGCGCTGGCGCGGGTGGCCCGCGTTCTGCGCGAGCCTGGCATGCTTGAGCGCGTGCGCGCGGCCCATGACGCTGCCGCAATTTACGGCATCCTGACCGAAAGTGCTGCACAGGCCGCGTGACGACAGGCCTGGTTCGTGCTTATGGACAAAGGACTTCACCCTGTCCGGAGCCTGTCTGACCATGGCCTATGTGCACACCGAGCTTTTTCCGCTTTCAGGCGACACCACACCCTATCGCAAGCTGACTTCGGAAGGCGTGCGCACGGAAACCGTGAATGGCCGCACGCTTCTGCATGTTGACCGCGAGGCAATCCGGCATCTGGCCGAGCAGGCTTTCATCGACATCAACCACCTGCTGCGCCCCGGCCACCTGAAGCAGCTGGCCGCGATCCTTGAGGATCCGGAAGCCACTTCAAACGACAAGTTCGTCGCATTCGATCTGCTCAAGAATGCCAATATCGCAGCGGGCGGCGTTCTGCCCATGTGCCAGGACACCGGCACCGCCATCGTGATGGGCAAGCGTGGCCGCAGCGTCTGGACGGACGGACAGGATGAATCGGCCATTGGCGAAGGCATTCTCGACGCCTATTTCAAGAAGAACCTGCGCTATTCGCAGCTGGCGCCAATCTCGATGTTCGAGGAGCGCAACACCAAGACCAACCTGCCTGCACAGATCGAGATCTATGCCGAGGGCGAAGACGCGTACAAGTTCATGTTTGTTGCCAAGGGCGGCGGCTCGGCCAACAAGTCATTCCTGTATCAGGCGACCCCTTCGGTGCTGACCCATGACCGGATGATGGCGTTCCTGACGGAAAAAATCCTGACGCTGGGGACATCGGCCTGTCCCCCTTACCATCTGGCCATCGTCATTGGCGGCACCTCCGCCGAACAGACGATGAAGACGGTCAAACTGGCCTCGACCCGTTATCTCGACGGGCTGCCGACGGAAGGTTCGGAAGCCGGGCACGCCTTCCGCGATCTGGCCATGGAAGCCGAAGTCCACAAGCTGACGCAGGCGCTCGGCGTCGGTGCGCAGTTTGGCGGCAAGTATTTCTGCCATGACGTGCGCGTCATCCGCCTGCCACGGCATGGCGCCTCGCTGCCCATCGGGCTCGGTGTTTCCTGCTCGGCGGATCGGCAGGCCATGGGCAAGATCACCAAGGACGGCGTGTTTATCGAGGAGCTGGAGCGCAACCCGGCGAAATACATGCCCGATATCGACGAGACGACCCTGGGCGGCGCGGTTGTCGAGATCAACCTGAACCAGCCGATGGCCGACATTCTGGCGACCTTGTCGAAATATCCGGTGAAAACGCGGCTGTCGCTCAACGGCACCATCATCGTGGCGCGCGATCTGGCCCATGCCAAGGTGCGTGAGCGGCTGGAAAACGGGCAGGGCATGCCCGAATCCTTCAAGAACCACCCGGTCTACTATGCCGGACCCGCCAAGACACCCCAAGGCATGCCGTCGGGTGCGTTCGGCCCCACCACGGCGGGACGGATGGACTCCTATGTCGACCAGTTCCAGGCCTTTGGCGGCTCGCTGGTGATGCTCGCCAAGGGCAACCGCTCGGCTGCCGTGCGCGAGGCCTGCAAGGCCCATGGCGGCTTCTATCTCGGCTCGATCGGCGGCCCGGCCGCCCGGCTGGCGCAGGACTGCATCCGCCATGTCGAGGTGCTGGAATATCCAGAGCTTGGCATGGAGGCGATCTGGAAGATCGAGGTGGAGAATTTTCCGGCCTTCATCGTCATTGATGACAAGGGCAATGACTTCTTCAAGGAGCTGAACCTCGGATGAGGGCGCTGCTCGTTGCATTGATGCTGGTGGCAACACTTCCCGGCCTGAGCCCGGCATCTGCCCAGCAGTTCCCCGATGTCTGTGCACGCGATGTGTTTCAGGCTGACGGCGTGCTCGGCAGTGCGCCACGCAAGCTGGAGGCTGCGGCATCGCAGCCTTTGGCCCAGCAATGCCAGGCCTGGCGCGCTCATGTCGGCTCATTGACCAATGCGCGCGCGGTCTATGCCCGCTGTGCCCGGCCCGAGATCAAGGCGCGGCGCCTGCCCAGCATCGATTCGGATCTGACGGATTTTCGTGCGCTCCTGGCCCAGCGCTGCAAGGGCAAATGAGCAGCTTCAACGGCCCGTGCGGAACCGGCTCCAGAGCCGTCCGGTCACGGCCTGCATCCTGTCATCCGGTGCCCCGGCCGTGAACAGCCGTTTGAGCATGTCTGCATTGGGATAGATGTTGGGATCAACCACCAGTTCTGGTTTCACCAGGCTGCGCGCCGTCAGGTTGCCGGAGGCAAAGGCTGTCAGGTTGGCGTTGCGGGCGGCGATCTCGGGGCGCATCATCCAGTCGATGAAGGCATGGGCTTCAGTCATGTTCGGCGCATCCGCCGGAATGGCCATCGAGTCGAACCACATCAGCGCGCCCTCTTTCGGGATCTCATAGCTGATGTCGACGCCGTTCTTCGCGTCTTCGGCCCGTTTGCGCGCCTGCAGGATGTCGCCCGAATAGCCGATGACAAGGCAGGCATTGCCGGTCGCCAGCGCATTGATATAGGCCGATGAATGCACACGCGCGATGCTCGGGCGCACGCGCATGAGAGCATCGATCGCGCGCTGCCAGTCCTTCTGGTCCTTCGAATCCGGATTGAGCCCCAGCGCTTTCAGGATGCCGGGCACAATGTCCTCGGGCGCATCAAGCACGTGGATGCCGCAATCCTTGAGCTTGCTGGCGAGCTCTGGCTTGAGGAGCAGATCCCAGCTGTTCAGTGGCAAAGCCTGCCCCAGCCGCTCGCGCACCTTCCTGGCATTGAGGCCAATGCCAACCGTGCCCCACATGTAGTTGACGGCATGGGCATTGCCCGGATCGTGGCGCGCCAGCTGCCGGTCAATCTCTGGCCAGATGTGTTCGGTCTGTGTCAGGCGGCTGCGGTCCACCTTGGCCAGAACGCCTGCCTTGATGAGGCGCGCCAGAAACGCGCCTGATGGCACCACGACATCAAAACCGGAACGGCCAGCCAGAAGCCGCGTCTCGACGATCTCGTTGTTGTCATAGGTGTCATAGATCACCTGAATGCCGGTGGTGGCGGTGAACTCTTCCAGCACGCGCGGATCGATATAGTCGGACCAGTTGTAGACGTTGACCACGCGCTGGGGCGCGGGCGCAGCAGGCTGGGCCTGCGCGCCCGAAAGCATCAGAAGGCCGCAGAGAACAGCGAGAACGGATCGACGGATCATGCGGGTCTTTCGGCGGCTTCAGTGCTTGCCAAGGCATAGGCGATCCGCTTGGCTGAAACAACGGCTGGTCTTGAGGCACAGGAATGCCTATCTGCGACGGCAAGCAGGCATTGCCCTGCGGCACATCCTGCCAACCCCTGTGAGCCAGACGCCATGAGCCAGACCGAAGCCGCCCCCGCCCTGAATGTCGCGGTCGTGCCCGTCACGCCCTTCCAGCAAAACGCCTCGATTGTCTGGTGCACAGCGACCCGGCAGGCTGCGGTTGTCGACCCCGGTGGTGACGTGCCCAAGCTGATCGCGGCGCTGACCGAGCTGAAGGTGACGCCGGTCGCGATCTGGCTGACCCATGGCCATATCGACCATGCCGGCGGCGCCACCGAGCTGGCAACCGCGCTGAAGCTGCCCATTCTCGGGCCACAAAAAGGCGACGGCTTCCTGCTGGACAGTCTGCCGGGCTCCGGCATGAGCTTCGGCATATCAGGCGCGCAGGCGGTGAACCCGGACCGCTGGCTGGAAGAGGGCGAAACGCTGGAACTCGGTGATCTCAGCTTCGACGTCCTGCATGTGCCGGGCCATACGCCGGGCCATCTGGTGTTTTTCCAGAAAGAGTCGCGCTTCTTGCTCGCAGGCGACACGCTGTTTGCCGGTTCTGTTGGCCGCACCGATTTCGGCTATGGCGATCATGAGGCGCTGATCGGCGCAATCCGCGCCAAGGTCCTGCCGCTTGGCGATGACGTGACCTTCCTGCCCGGCCACGGCCCGGCCAGCACGCTGGGCGAGGAGCGTCTGGGCAATCCGTTCATTCAGGAAGGCGCGGCAAGATGAAGGGTTCTGGCTGTTTGGCCAACGATGCCTGAGCGTGCTTGGCGTGGTCCAGATACAACAACGGCCACAGTCTGGAACGATGCGCGTACATCCGGCGTCATCATTCAGTCCATGGCCGTCTCATGTCTGGCGACAGAAACTCGTTTCAGAGCCTCGACACCGCCGACAGTCAGGAGATAGCGACGCAGTGTGGCGATTGCAAGGCGTCATCGCTCATTAAAATGAATCCTGCCCGTGAAGCGCGGCCATCATGACGATCGATGTCTGGTGAAAGCCCCAGCGCGCGAAGAAGCCATGGGCCTCATGGTTGCTGCCGCCGCTTTCCAGAAAGGCACGCTTCAGCCCGCGCTGGCAGAAAGCATCCAGAATCCACGTCATCATCGCCGTGCCGTGCCCGCTGCCGCGATCCTGCGAGGAAATCACGATGTCTTCGATGATGCCGTAGGGCACAGCGGCCTGAGCTGAAAAAGCCAGCAACGCCAGCCCGACCGGCACACCATCGAGTTCAGCAACAACAGCGTGGCGGGTGATGTCGTCGTTTTTGGGCGCTTCATGATCGCTGCGGCAGCGCGATGCGATTTCGCGCGTCAAGATATGCGTGATGTCGCTCGCCCAGATACCGGGACCGAGCGCACGCCGACCCTGCAATTCGGCATGCGAGATGTAGGATGCCGTCAGGTTGGCCGCAAAGAAGGCGCCAAGAGCTGGCGCCTCGCTCACATCTTCACACCACCTGATCGATAGCATCGTGGTCATTGGCCTGCTTCCGGGCACGCGCCCAAAGGCACGGTCAGGCGTCAAAAACGCCTGAAAGAAAATCGCCCTTGCCGAGCTCGATGCCGTTCTCCCGCAGGATGGCGTAGACCATGCTGGCGTGGAAGTAGAAGTTCGGCAGGACATAGCGCATCAGATAGGCCTCACCCTTCATGGTCGCTGTGATTGGGCCGGCAGGAAAAGTGATGTCCCTTGCGCCGGCATCGGCAAAGAGCTTCGCATCCAGCCCTTGCGCAAAAGCGATGGCCTTTTCGATGCGCGCCTTCAGCTCTTCAAAGCTGGCCTCGGTATCGGGCATTTTTGGCATGTCCGCGCCGGAAAGCCGCGCCGAGGTGCGAACCAGAAAGTCGCAGGCAATCTGCAACTGACGGGTCAACGTGAACATGTCCGGCGCGAGCCGGGCCGTCAGCAGCACGGAAGGCTCGATCTTGCGCGCGACGGCATGGGCCGCAGCCTTGTCGAGAATGCCCGAAAGCGCCTTCAATGTCTGGACCATGCCGGACATGCAGGCGGAATGCATCGAGATTGTCATGGGATGGTCCTTGAGTTGAACGCTTCGGGTCATCGGCAGGCTGGCGTGGTGACGCGGTCAGTCCTTGGCGCGTTCCACATAGGAACCGTCCTCGGTCATCACCACGATGCGGGTGCCCACCCCGATATGCGGCGGCACGGCGGAGCGGATGCCGTTGGAGAGGATGGCGGGCTTGTAGGAAGACGAGGCTGTCTGGCCCTTGGTCACCGGCTCGGTCTCGACCACTTCCAGCGTCATGCGCTGGGGCAGCTCGATGGAGACCGCCTTTTCCTCGAAGACGGAAAGAACGACCTTCATGTTCTCCTGCAGATAGGGTGCCATCGTGCCGATCACATCGGCCGAGACATTGATCTGCTCATAATTCTCGGGGTTCATGAAGACGTAAGAGTCGCCATCCTGATAGAGATAGTTGAAATCCTGATCCTCGACATAGGCGCGCTCGACCTGCTCGGTCGTCTTGTAGCGCTGGGTCGTCTTCACGCCATCCGAGACGCGGCGCATGTCGATCTGCGTGGTCGGCGTGCCCTTGCCGGGAAAGAAGCTTTCAGCCGTCATGACCGCATAGAGCTGGCCATCGACATCGAGAATGTTGCCCTTGCGGACGGAGCTGGCAATAACCTTGACCACAGTGTTTTTTCCTTGTTTCGGCGTCCGGATAGCGCATCCGTTCAATTGCGCCGCACCATACCGATCCGCGCGCCGAACGGAAGCCGTCTTTTTCGGGCCTGAGGCGCATCAGGTTGGTGCGGGCCCACTCTGCCGCTATAGCAGCGCTACTCCGTGAGTGACTGCCCCATGAGTGCCCGCTTGATGAAAGACCCGGTTTCCAGCCCGAGCCAGAGCCCATGGTGGCAGCCCGACCGGCATGCCGACCGGCGGCCTGCGCTTCTGGCACGCAACCGCATCAGGGCGGCTTTTCGCAACTGGTTCGAGGCACGCGATTTCACGGAAGTGGAGTGCGCCGCACTCCAGATATCGCCGGGCAACGAGACGCATCTGCATGGCTTTGGCACGCAGCTGATCGACAATTCAGGCCAGACGCACCCGCTTTATCTCCACACCTCGCCCGAGTTTGCCGCCAAGAAGCTGCTGGCTGCTGGCGAAGTGCGCATCTTCGATTTCGCCCGCGTCTTCCGCAACCGCGAGCGCACGGCTTTGCACCATCCCGAATTCACGATGCTGGAATGGTATCGAACCGACGCGCCCTATGAGGCGCTGATGGACGATTGCGCGGCGCTGCTGGCACTGGCGGCTGAAGCGGCTGGCTCCGCAGAATTTCACTGGCGCGGCGCCGTGGCAGATCCTTTTGCAAAGCCGGTGCGGCTGACACTGGCAGAAGCCTTCCAGCGCCATTGCGGCATTGACCTGATGGCCAGCATCGCGGCGGACGGCACGACAGATCGGGGGCGGCTGCAGGCGGATGCAGACCGCATCGGCCTGCGCAGCAGCGCCGATGACAGCTGGTCGGACCTGTTCAGCCGTGTCCTGAGCGACCGTATCGAGCCACATCTGGGAATGGGCTGCGCCACGATCCTGTGCGAGTATCCGGTCAGCGAGGCGGCTCTGGCGCGCCCCAAGCCCGGCAACACTCGCGTGGCCGAACGCTTCGAACTCTATGTCTGTGGTGTCGAGCTGGCCAATGCCTTTGGCGAGCTGACGGACGCGGCCGAACAACGCCGCCGTTTTGAGGTCGACATGGTCGAGAAGCAGCGCATCTATGGCGAGACCTACCCTCTCGATGAGGATTTCCTCGATGCGCTTGCGCTCATGCCTGCTGCTTCCGGCATCGCGCTGGGGTTTGACAGGCTGGTGATGCTGGCCACCCATGCACGGCGGATCGAGGATGTGCTCTGGACGCCGGTTGCGGATATGGGTGTTGACCAATGAGCACAGCAGCAACCCTCAAAAGCGTTCCGGACCTTGTCGCGGCGGGTTTCGTCGTGGCGACACAAGCGCCCGCGCTCGAAAAGGTCGTGGCCCGTTATGCCGTGGCCGTCACGCCTGCCATGGCAGCATTGATCGACTGGAAGGACGCGAATGACCCCATTGCGCGCCAGTTTATTCCTGATGCCGCGGAGCTTGTGCATCGGCCAGGCGAGCTGGCCGATCCGATCGGCGATGAAGTTCACAGCCCCGTGCCGGGTGTGGTGCATCGTTATCCCGACCGCGCCTTGCTCAAGCTCGTGCATGCCTGTCCGGTCTATTGCCGCTTCTGCTTCCGCCGCGAGATGGTGGGGCCAGGTGGCAAGGCGCTGAATGGCGCAGCGCTTGATGTGGCCATCGCCTATCTCGCCAGCCAGCCAGCCATCTGGGAAGTGGTGATGACCGGGGGCGATCCGTTCACGCTGTCGGCGCGTCGGGTGCGCGAGGTCACGAAGCGGCTGGAGGCCATCCCGCATCTCAAGGTCATTCGCTGGCATTCGCGTGTGCCCGTGGTCGCGCCGGAGCGGATCACCGTGGACTATGCCCGCGCCTTGCGCGTCCGGGGAAAGGCGACCTGGGTCGGCATCCACGCCAATCATCCGCGCGAGCTGACTGTTGAAGCAAGGGCCGCCCTGGGAAGGTTGGCTGATGCCGGAAACGTGCTTGTCAGCCAGAGCGTGCTGCTGCGTGGCGTCAATGACGATGTCGAGACGCTTGAAGCGCTGATGCGCGCCTTTGTCGAGAACCGCGTGAAGCCCTATTACCTGCACCACCCGGACATGGCGCCAGGCACTGGCCATTTCCGGCTTGGGTTGGCAGAAGCGCAGGCTTTGGTGAAAGCCTTGCGCGGGCGCGTCTCAGGCCTGTGCCAGCCCGTGCATGTGCTCGACCTTCCGGGCGGGCACGGCAAGGTGCCGGTGGCAGCAAGCCTTGTGACGCCGCCCACCAGCGCGGACGGACAATGGCAGATCGAGGACAGGCACGGCATCAGCCATGCCTATGACGAGGGCGCTGTCCGGACAGACTGACCGCTTCGGTTCAGCCCACCACCTTCAGGGCCTTGCGGGCTGGCGCTGTTGTCCCACCGCTTTTGGCAGAAGCCGCAGCCATGTCGAGCGAGACCATGAAGTCGGAAATGCGCGGTGCAATCTCGGCCCGGAAACGCGATCCGTTGAACACGCCGTAATGTCCGACATCCTTCTGCATGTAGTGGACGCGCTTGGCGTCCGGGATGTTCTTGCAGAGAACATGCGCGGCCTGCGTCTGGCCGACACCGGAAATGTCGTCCTTCTCGCCCTCGACTGTCATCAGCGCCGTGTTGCGGATGGCCGACAGGTCAACCGGCTTGTCACGGTGCATCATGGTGCCCTTGGGCAGCGAATGCTGCACGAAGACCACATCGACCGTCTGCAGATAGAACTCGGCTGTCAGGTCCATGACGGCCATGTACTCGTCGTAGAAATCGCGGTGCTTGTCGGCCCCGTCGCCGTCGCCAGCCACCAGATCCTTGTACAGGTCGTAATGCGCGGTCATATGCCGGTCGATGTTCATCGCCATGAAGCCGGTCAGCTGCATGAAGCCCGGATAGACGCTGCGGAAGGCGCCCATGTTTGGCATGGGCACCTTGGTGATGCAATTGCGGCGGAACCAGTCCGTGCCGCGCTCCATCGCCAGCTTGTTGACCGCCGTTGGCGAGCAGCGGGTGTCGATCGGGCCGCCCATCAAGGTCATTGAGCGCGGCGCATTCAGATCGTTTTCTGCTTCCATGCGCGCCACTGCCGCGATCACCGGGACGGATGGCTGGCAGACACCCATCACATGCGTGTCCGGGCCGAGCTTGTGGAAGATCGCGATCAGATAATCGATATAGTCATCGAGATCGAACTTGCCGGCACTCAGCGGGACGCGGCGCGCGTCGACCCAGTCGGTGATGTAGACCTCGTGGCCAGGCAGGAAGGCCTCGACCGTGCCGCGCAACAGTGTGGCATAATGTCCCGACATGGGTGCCACGATCAGAACCTTTGGCTGCGGACGACGCCGCGCCGGATCGATCGCACGCTCGAAATGCACGAGACGGCAGAACGGGCGCTCCCAGACGATCGCTTCCGTGACCGCCACCCGCTCGCCTGCCACCATCGTGGTGTTGAGGCCGAAAGCAGGCTTGGTGTAACGGCGCGACATGCGCTCGAACAGCTCGCAGGAAGCGGCAATGTTCTTGCCAAACTCGGTATAGGTGAACGGATTGGCCGGATTCTTGAAGACAAGCTGGGTCATGTCAGACATGACACGCGCCGGGCCCATCATTGTGTGGGCCGCCTCGTAGGCAAAATAAGCGACAGACATGACACCCCCTAACATCGAGCGGCTCCCTCCAGACGGCGTTTTTCCAGCCACGATGGTGCACCGCAACAAAATGGAGAATAGCCTCTTTGCGCCACCATACAACCTCTTCAATCGATAAGATTTCGTCAGCGGTGCAGAAAAGTCACGTTTGCAACATCTGGAATAGAGCATCGACAAAGGCGCGGCGCGAGAGCACTCGCATCAATGGCCAATTTGCGTCTTGCCGTTTCTGCCAATCGGGAGCCTGATTGCCACCATGACGAGTGCGATGTGAAGCAGCTTCAAGACATGCGCCTTGTGCGTGACGCGCAGCGCCTGCGGCTGGATACGTTGGTCCGGCTGCGCTGGCTGGCTGTGACGGGACAATTTGTGACCGTGCTCGGCGTGCATTACGGGCTCGGCTTCCCTGTGCCGCTGGTCTGGTGTCTGGTGCTGATCACCCTGTCAGTCTGGCTCAATATCGGGCTCAGGCTGTACTTCCAGGTCAATCACCGGCTGACCGAGGAACAGGCTACGGTGCTGCTGGCCTATGACATCGTGCAGCTGGCAGCGTTGCTGTTTCTCACCGGCGGCCTCGCCAATCCGTTCGCACTGCTGTTTCTCGCGCCCGTCACGATCTCCGCGGCAGCGCTGACGATGAAGCGGACGCTCGCGCTGGGCACGCTGGCGGGCATCCTTGCCACCCTGCTGCTGGTTTTTCACTTGCCTGTGCCCTGGGGACCAGGCCCGTTTCCCGAGCTGCCGCTGGCTTACAAGGTCGGAAACTGGCTTGCGATGGTGCTGGGCATCGCCTTCAGCGGAATTTATGCCGGGCGCGTCGCGGCCGAGGCAAGACGGCTGGCCGAGGCGCTGGCCGCCACAGAGCTGATCCTGGCGCGCGAGCACCACCTGTCGCGGCTCGATGGGCTGGCGGCAGCGGCGGCTCATGAACTTGGCACGCCGCTGGCCACGATTGCACTGGTGGCGCGCGAAATGGAAATGCAGGTGGGGGCCGATGGTGCCCTATCGGAAGACATCACGCTCCTGCGTGCCCAGGTGGCGCGCTGCCGCACCATTCTGGCCAAGCTCGGATCGCTCGAAAGTGACGAGCAAGGCCCTTTCAACACGGTGAAGCTGCAGGCCTTGATAGAAGAGGCTGCCGCCCCTTTGCGCTCGTTGGGCCCGCCCATCGTGCTGGAAGCCGATGGTGAGGGCGCGGAGCCGTCATGCCTGCGCAATCCCGGTCTGCTCTACGGGCTTGCAAATGTGATCGAGAATGCGACCGACTACGCCGTTTCTCAAGTCACCATTCATGCCAGCTGGACGCCAGACAGGGTATCGCTTGACATCATGGATGATGGACCGGGCTTTCCGGCCATGGTGCTTTCCAATGTTGGCGAGCCTTATCTTTCTTCGCAGGATCCTGCACGACGTGCGGGGGGTTTCGGGCTTGGCCTGTTCATCGCCAAGTCGCTGATCGAACGGACGGGCGGCTCACTCCACCTGTCCAACCGGACGAGGCCAGCAAGTGGCGCAAATGTTCGGGTCACGTGGTCACGCGCCAGCTTCGAGAGCATGGGCGACGAGTGAATTTGGATTTTCCGGCTCGCTGACTTCGTTTTCTGTTTAAATAATTTAGATCGATTGTGATCCATCGCTGATTTGGGGACGTAGCGTTTTCAAGTGGCTCAGTGGCGTTTGCCTTTCGAGCCTGATCAACGCGGTGGTTGTGATGCAAACTCTGTCGATTTCCCCGTCTGGCCAAGACAACAGTCTGTTGCTTGTAGATGACGACAAGCCATTTTTGGCTCGTTTGGCCCGCGCCATGGAAGGCCGAGGCTACGCCGTACGCACCGCCGACACAGTTGAAGCTGGCATGCAGGCTGTGGAAAGCGCACCTCCGGCCTTCGCAGTGATCGACTTGCGGTTGACGGACGGTAACGGGCTTGATGTGATCGCCCGCCTGAAAGAGCGCCGCCCCGAGGCACGTGGCATCGTCTTGACGGGCTATGGCAACATTGCCACCGCTGTCAGTGCAGTCAAACTCGGCGCCTTCGACTATCTTTCCAAGCCCGCTGATGCAGACGAGGTGCATGCCGCCCTGCTGGCCCAGCCCGGTGTCCGGCCTATTCCGCCGGAAAACCCGATGTCGGCCGATCGTGTCCGCTGGGAGCATATCCAGCGTGTCTATGAGCTGTGTGCCCGCAATGTCTCGGAGACGGCACGCCGTCTTGGCATGCATCGCCGCACCCTGCAGCGGATTCTCGCCAAGCGCGCCCCGCGCTGAGCGTTACACATCTGGTCGCGGATCGATCAGGGCCTGGAGGCGGCCCGCCGCAAGCTGCGCGAAAATGATCAGCATGGCCTTCCGCCGTGCGGCGGCAAGCGGAATTGTTATCGCTTCCCGCAGGATGAGGCCGCCAAATGCATCGGCGACGATCAGGCCTGCCGTGTCCGGCAAGCGCTCGTGCGGGAAATCTGGTCCGACGGCAAAGCTGAACCGGTCGCAGTAGGCACGGTATTCCGGCCATTTGCTGTCGGACCGGAAGTCCTCGATGCCAGATTTCACCTCGACGATGAGCAGGTGGCCGTGGGGCGAGAGCGCCACCAGGTCAGCGCGCCGTCCGTTGGAGAGCGGCATTTCGCTCACCACAGCATAGCCCGAGGCAAGCAGATGACGGGTGGCACCGCGCATGATCTGGCGCGTGATATGCGGCCGGGAGTCGACCTCGTCCATCGCTATGCCCGGCTTGTGGCGCGCTGATCTTCAAGGATCATGGCGGCGGCCTTTTCGGCAATCATCATGGTCGGCGCTGCCGTGTTGCCCGATGTGATGGCCGGCATGACCGACGCATCGACCACGCGCATGCCATTGATGCCGTGCACCCGGAGCCTTGCATCGACCACGGCCATGGAATCGGCCGGAGGCCCCATTTTCGCAGTGCCGACGGGGTGGAAGATTGTCGTGCCGATCTCGCCTGCTGCCTGCACCAGTTCGCCATCGCTGCTGAGATGGGCGCCAGGACGAAACTCTTCCGGCTGATAGCGAGCCAATGGACCCTGCCCGACAATCTGGCGGGTAAGCCGGATCGCATCGACCGCCACCTGCCGGTCCGCTTCGGTGGCGAGGTAGTTCGGCGCGATGATTGGTGCATCCTGCGCTGTCGCGCTCCTCAGTGCCACATGGCCGCGACTGGTGGGCCGCAGATTGCAGACGCTGGCCGTGAAGGCAGCAAAGGGATGCAGGTCCTCGCCAAACTTGTCGAGGGACAGCGGCTGCACATGGAATTGCAGATTGGGCGTGGCATGGTGCTCCGATGATCTGGCGAAGGCGCCGAGCTGTGACGGCGCCATGGTCAAGGGCCCGCGCCGGAACAGCGCGTAATCAAAGGCCATCTTCGCCTTTTTCAAAAGCGAGCGGTTGTCGATGTTGAGCGTGCGGACGCCCGACACCTTGAAGACGGGGCGCAGTTGCAAATGATCCTGCAGATTGGCGCCGACACCGGCCATGTCACGCTGGACTTCGATGCCGTGAGCCTGCATCGCCGCAGCAGGGCCCAGCCCTGATCGCATCAGGATCGCGGGCGATGCAATGGCGCCGCCGCTCAGGATGACCTCGCGCTTGGCCCGCACCGTCTCGATGCGGCCGCCGCGCTCGAACACCACGCCGGTGGCGCGGCCATCGGTGATCTCGATGCGGTGAACAAGCACGCCTGTTTCAAGACGCAGGTTGGGGCGGGACAGGACGGGCTTGAGGAACGCAGTCGCGGCACTGCAGCGGCGACCGCGGCGCTGGTTGACGTGGAAATAGCTCACGCCTGCATTGTCGCCGCTGTTGAAATCATCGACCTGTGTCAGACCCGCAGCCACTGCGGCCTGCTGGAAGGCATCGAGAATTTCCCACCGCATCCGGGGATGCTCGACGCGCCATTCGCCACCCTTCCGGTGCAGATTGTTGGGCGGGTCTGCATGGTCCTCGTGCTTGAGGAAATGGGGAAGAACGTCGTCCCAGCCCCAACCCTCAAGGCCAAGCTGGCGCCAGCCATCATAGTCCGCCGCCTGCCCGCGCATGTAGATCATCGCGTTGATAGCCGAGCAGCCGCCGACGACGCGCCCACGCGGATAGTTGAGCGCGCGGCCATTCAGTCCGGGCTCTGCCTCGGTCCGAAACAGCCAGTCAGCACGCGGATTGCCGATCGCGAACAGATAGCCGACCGGGATGTGGAACCAGATCCAGTCATCCTTGCCGCCTGCCTCCAGCACGGTG
Organism: Allobosea sp.; assembly: GCA_031373605.1. GTDB lineage: Bacteria > Pseudomonadota > Alphaproteobacteria > Rhizobiales > Beijerinckiaceae > Allobosea. The sequence goes on from JANMMX010000158.1 coordinate 25,206, forward strand.
ACTGTCGTGCCTGGATCGGCAGAGAGCCGGTTGGCCAGCACGCAACCGGCAGAGCCTGCACCGATGATAACGAAGTCCGCATCTTCCACGGTGTGTTCCTGCACTGGCTCGCCTCAAGTTGGGCTGCTCTCAATAGCATCCGTTGTCGCGCAAGGCGGCTGTGCTCTGCAAGGCCATGTCTTGCGCCTTTCGGCACGGGGAAGGATGCACGACCTTCCCACAGCGGGCAGGCAACTAGTGGAGCTTTCGACCCAGATCCAGCCGCGAGATCAGGCCGCGCAAGCCACGCAAATGCGGATCAAGCTGCAACGCAACCTCGAAGGCAGCCTTGGCCTCGGCTGGTCGGCCCTGGCGCAGACAGACCTGACCATAGCCGGCCACAGCGCCAAAATGCCTCGGCTCCAGCTGCAGTGTTCTTTCAATGTCAGCAAGGCAGGCGGCATCGCGCTTTTCGATAAAGGCTATGATTGCCCGCTTGTTCCAGACCTCCGGCCACTGCGGAAAGCGCTCGACCAGTGCATCCAGAACACTGCGCGCCAGGGCCAGCTCACCATCGACCATCGCCTGGCACGCAACCGCCATCTCGCTGGCGACGCCTGCGTCGGGATGGTCGATCCAGATGGCCCAGATCAGATCCTCGATCGCATCAGGATCGCGGCCGGGATCCTGTTTGGCCAGTTCGCGGAACAGAGACTGCAATCGCTTCGGCAGACCCGGGACCGGCTCCCGAACAGGCGACGACAACACAAGCGGAAGCATCCTGTCGATCAGGTTGCCCTCTACAACCGCACGTTTCGCTCTGGCGGTGGACATGATGCAATCCGAGCTGGCGACACTGCCGCGCAAACCTGATGGGTAACGACAGGAACGTTTTTCGAGCGGAAGCCTTGGCAATCTATCCCGTTACGCGCGCCTTATGCTGTTGGACCACAGGGGTTGCGACATTTTGTCCAATCCTTGCAAGAATCGCGGTGAGCCGCATTTTGTTCTCCCGGCTTGCGGCCAACCCCTTGTCGAGGCATGGTCTGCCCACTTTGAAGAGCATTCTGTTCATTTTCGGCATCTTTCTGGCAGCCGCACTGGTGTCCGCCGCGCTTTGCGTGCTGCTGCGCCCCCTGCTGGTGCGCTATGCGCTGGCGCGGCCGGGCGCGCGCTCGAGCCACAGGGTGCCGACGCCGCAGGGCGGTGGCATCGCTGTGATGGGCGGCGTGGTGGCGGCAACCGGCATCGCGCTGTTCGCGTTTGGCGCCAATCCGTTCCTGATGGTTGCGCTGGTTGCGACAGGTGCGCTGGCTGTTCTGGGTGCCTGGGACGATATCCGTCCTTTGCCTGCACTGCAGCGCCTGTTGATCCAGGCCGCAGCCGTTGGCTTCCTGGTCGGGATGGTGCCTTTTCCGCCACAAATCCTGACAGGTATCGTGCCGCTTCCGGTCGAGATCGCGCTGGTGGTTCTGGCAGGTGTCTGGTTCGTCAACCTGACCAACTTCATGGACGGGATTGACTGGATCACAGTGGCGGGGCTGGTGCCACTGGGTGCCACTCTGGGTGTCCTTGGTCTTGTGGGCGCCGTTTATCCGCATGTCGCCATCCTCGGCATGGCGATGACTGGCGCGCTGATCGGCTTTGCACCTTTCAACAAGCCGGTCGCCAGACTGTTTCTCGGCGATGTCGGCTCGCTGCCACTTGGCCTGCTGACCTTTTTCCTGCTCTGGCAACTGGCGGGCAATGGCGGTCTGGTCGCCGCTATCCTGCTGCCGCTCTATCATGTCAGCGATGCCACGATCACGCTCGTCCTGCGGCTCTGGCGGCGCGAACGTGTTTGGGAAGCCCATCGCAGCCATTTCTACCAGCGCGCCACTGACAATGGCTTCAGCATGATGCAGGTGGTGGGCCATGTCTTCGTGCTGAACACTGCTTTGGCGGCCCTGGCAGTTGCGACCTTGTATTGGAGCAGCGTGGCCATGCAGGTGGCAGCGTTGGCGATCGGTATTGGCCTGACAGGTTTTGTGCTTTGGCGTTTCAGCAAAAGGCGGGCCCGCTGACATGCCGCCTTTGATTCTGGTCACCGGTGCGACAGGCTTTGTCGGGCAGGCGCTGGTGCCGGCACTTGCCGCGCGCGGTTTTGCTGTGCGGGCCGCTTCGCGGCATCCGGCCTCGACGAACTGGCAAGGCGTGCCCGGTATCGAGCATGTTGTGATGGCCGATCTCGCCTCG
>JANMMX010000233.1:0-1622 GCA_031373605.1 Allobosea sp.
GTGCAAGCCCCCAGCGCGGGCTGCGCGAGACAAAACCCAGCCGCTCTTGCCAGTCGAGACGGTTCACCTTGTAGACGACGCCGTCGATGTCATAGCCCAACTCGGCGCGCTGGCTCTCGATCAGCCGGTAATGCGCCAGCAACTCATCAACGCTGCGGCAGAGTTTCATCAACGGATTGGTCGGCAGGCCCCAGGCGGCAAAGGCCGCGATGATACCCAACTGTGTGGTCGCCGGAAGCACTGGCGCCTCACCCCAGGCATAGGCGAAAAACTGTAGTGGGCGCGACGCGGTGATCGCTGGATCGAGCTGGCGCAATGAGCCTGCGGCGGCATTGCGCGGATTGGCGAAGACCTTGTCGCCCAGTTGAATCTGTTTCTCATTCAATCCTGAGAAGTCCTTGTGCGACATGTAGATTTCGCCCCTGACCTCGAACAGGTCCGGGGCCTGGGGCTTGAGCTGCTTGGGCACGCCGTGCAGCACCATCACATTTGCGGTGACGTTCTCGCCTTCGAAGCCATCCCCACGCGTCGCCGCTTGCACCAGCTTGCGATTTTCGTAGCGGAGCGAAATCGACAAGCCATCGATCTTCGGTTCGGCGGTGACCTCGACCGGTTCGCCTTCGTTGAGATTCAGAAACCGCCGGACGCGGCCCACAAACTCCAACGCATCTTCGTCTCTGAAACCATTGGACAGCGACAGCATCGGCACCGCATGCCGCACCTTGCCGAATTTTTCGGAAGGACCAGAACCAACCCGGCGCGACGGAGAGTCAGGCCTGACGAGATCCGGAAACAGCGCCTCAATGGCCTCGTTTCGCAGCCGCAGCGCGTCATAATCGGCGTCAGAAATAATTGGCTGATCCCGCTCGTGATAAGCGCGGTCGTGTTCGGCGATCGCCACCGCCAGCTGCTCAAGTTCAGCAGCGGCTTCAAGCGGGGAAAGCGAGTCAACAGCTTTTGGCATGTGAACAACACTGTTGTTCCCCTCCCCCTTGTGGGGAGGGGTTAGGGGTGGGGGATGGTAGGTGACACGACTCGCGGACCCCCACCCTTGATCCCTCCCCACAAGGGGGAGGGAAAGTATGGGAGATGTAGACAGGCATCACCCCCTGCTCCGCAGCAATTCATCTGCCTGCGCCCGGGCGGCTTCCGTCACGTGAGCACCAGAAAGCATGCGGGCCACTTCCTCGCGGCGGCTTCCTGACGACAGCGGCTGGACGCGGGTGACCATGCGTTTTGACGCCACCTCTTCCATCTTGGAAATCAGCATGTGCTGCGAGGCGCGCGCCGCCACCTGCGGGCTGTGGGTGACGGCCAGCACTTGCAGCGTTTCGGCCAGCCTGGACAAGCGCCCGCCAATGGCATCGGCCACCGCTCCGCCCACACCGGTATCGATCTCGTCGAAGATCAGCGTCGGCGCCGAGCCCTTGTCGGCCAGCACCACTTTCAACGCCAGCATGAAGCGCGAAAGCTCGCCGCCTGAGGCCACCTTGAACATCGGGCCAGCCTTGGTGCCCGGATTGGTCTGCACCCAGAACTCGACCTGATCACAGCCATTTGCGGTCCAGCTGTCCGGATCGGTCGTGACCGACGTGATGAAGCGCGCCCGCTCGAGCTTGAGT
>JANMMX010000267.1:0-2843 GCA_031373605.1 Allobosea sp.
ATATGGGCATCGACCTCGCCAAGCGCGTCACGTGCGTCGTCCCAGGCGCTCGGGCTGATCCCCAGCATCGGACGGATCTGGCGCAAGGTTGCCAGGAATTCGGGCCAGCTGCGCACGCGGCCGCCGTCGAACCTGTAATCATTCACATCCGGGCAGGCCTCCATCACCAGCCCGAGGGCGTAGCCTTTCTGCGTCAGGGGCTCGGGTTCCGGTCCAGCGCCATTGTGGGCCAGGCCGCTCTGCTTGGACTCGAGCGACGCAGTGCACTCAGAAAAACAGTGAGCGTCTTCATCGACGTCTGCAGAGTGCCTGGCACAGCCCGATACGTCACCCTCACCCTCGGGGGGCGGTTCAAAATCTGTAAGGGCCTCTGTATTTGAATTAGATTGGTGCCAATCATTCTGGCTGGCATTGCCAGCCATATTCTTTGATTTAAGCTGTTCTTCCAGTGTCATGGCCACGTCCTGCCGCAAGGCTGACAGGGCAGCGCCCAAGGCCTCCAGGGCAGCTGTGTCACGCAGGCGGCGCAAGGGCGTCATCAGCGCCATGAAGCGCTGGCGATAGCCCTCCCAGACGCCCGGCAAATCCTGCGCCAAACCATCATCGAGCGCGCAGGCGATCAGACGGCCGACATCGCGCCGGTGCAGCGAGATGCGCTCGCGCAGCAATGCGCCTGTCTTGCGCGCGAGGCGCTGCGCCTCGGCCATGGCCTCGAACTCGGGCGCGCGCGTCACCAGCGGCGTCAGATCGAAGCCGAACGCATCGGAGAAGCGCTCGCGGCCGCTCTGGTCCTTGCGGGCATAGCGCTTGCCGTTGGGGCTGTCGCGGCGGAAAATCAGGCCTGCCTCCACCAGCATCGCCAGATGTCGGCGCAGCGTCGTGTCGGCCATGCCATGGGCGCGCAGGGTCAGCGCCTTGTTGGAGGGAAAGACAACGAGATCGCAGCTGGGCCGGGGCTGGCTGTCTTCGCCAGCAGCATCGGAAGCGTCATCTTGGCGATCAGCTGGCGCCTTCGGCAAGGTCAGCGCTGTTTCCTGCTGGAAGGAGAGCAGCGCGTTGAGCACGCTCAGCGCCCGGTCGGAGACGCCGAGGCGCTCGCGAATCTCGGTCAGGGTGCGAAACAGCTGCCATTTGTTGACGGCTGCCGGCTGGTTGGAGCCGGGCTGGCTTGCCTGAGAGATGACAGCCTGCGCTGCGATCTGGCCTGCGATCTGGCCAAGCGACAGCTGTCCCCGCCCAAAGGGCGTGGTGATGAGCGACATGGTTCTTGCCTTTCCTCAAAGGCAAAAGACAAAGTGTCCGCGTGCGCGGCCACGTGATGGCGCGTCTGGTGTTGACAGCGATGTCGGGAAGTGATTCTCTTCGTTTGCAGACTTCAGAGGGCTTCCGTGCGGAAACGTGCGGGGGCTCTTTGCTTTTGCGGCTTACTCCGTCGGGTCGATCGGATGGCGGGTGTCCGTCTTCGGCATCCGGCTGGTCGGGCTGTTGCCGCCCCTGCCCTGGTGCCAAAGCCGGTAGAGTTCGGGCAGCCGGCTGGCCAGATGCGCGGCAAAACCCGGGGCCTCGGCCTCGTTCAGCGCGATCAGCATGCGGTTGCCCCTGGCTTCCATCGCAATGATGCTCTTGCCGTCAGGCGCGCTCACCAGCACGGCAGGCGCGTCGGCAGCGGGTGCAGCAGCTGCCCCGTGCGCCTGCAGCGCGGCCAGCACTTGCGAAAACCGCGCGTCACTTTCGGCACTCTGGAAGGCGGCCTTCTCCAACGTGGCCTCGATGCGGGCTGGCAGATGCCCTGGCCGGTCAGCCGGAGCCGGTTTCGCCAGCGCGCGCGCCAGCGCGTCCGACAGCGCCAGCCAGCGCGCGCGCCCGGCCTTGGGGGCAGGGCCAATGGCGCGTGCCAGCTCCAGCGGAATGGCGCGCGCCACACCCAGATAGCGCGACAGATCCGCCTTGTCGGTCGCCAGTGCCTGGATGATCGTGGCGCGGTCCAGCTGCGCTTGCTCCAGCCCCTGGGCAAACAGCGCCTTCTCGATGAAGGAGAGATCGCGCCTTGCAAGATTTTCCTGCCCCTGCGCGACCGCCAGCTCGGCATCGCTGAGCGCGCGGATCACCGCCTTGACGGGACGCCCCAGCGCGGCACAGGCGCGGATGCGGCGATGGCCATAAGCGACCTGATAGCGGCCCGGCCGGGCCGGATGGAGGCGCACCAGCACCGGCACCTGCTGGCCGGATTCGGCAATCGAGGCCTGCAATGTGGCACTTGCCGGGTCATTCTCCAGCATCAGCCGGTCGCTGACCGGGGCTGGATCAATCAGGCCAGGGTCCAGCTCCAGCACCTGTTCGGCGGCCAGCAATGTGGCGCGCAGAGCCTCGACCTCGCGCGCCTCATCCCCCATTTTCTGGAGGCTCGCCCCCATCGCGCCAATGGCACCGGAACGCACGCGCGTCGATGGCAGAGCGACGTCGTGGGCAAGGGCAGGGGCAAAGGCAAGGGCAAGGGCAGGGGCAAGGTCGAGGGCAGGGGCAGGGGGCGCCGCAGGCACCGAGGCAGGATCAATGGCGTGATCGATCACAGGTTCTGGCGCAGGTGTGTTGGGAGCTCCCAACAGCGCGGCCTCGCGCCCGCCCGCGCTCTTCACTTCCGGCGCGCCGGCGCCCGGCTTCATCCCGAACAGGGCATTGAGGGTCGCTTTGCGGCTCATCGCGCAGGCCCTCCGAGATGGCCCGCATCGCGACCCCAGACGCCCAGCAGCAGCCGCTCGATCTCGACATTGACATGGTCGAGCGCCTCGGAGGCACGGTCATAGGTCTGGCGCGTCATGGCCTCGCGGCCAATCTCGTACAGG
>JANMMX010000293.1:0-1870 GCA_031373605.1 Allobosea sp.
AGCCGTTCGGCAATGCGCTGCAACGTCGGCCGCGTCGTCATTTCGATCAGCCAACGGTAATTGCGCCTGCTGACCCGCAGTTCGGGGTCGATCAGCAGCCGGAATGTCGCGACGTCGCGTTCGAATATGCGCGATACGGCGGCGGGCGGCACGGAAAAGATCCTGCAATCGGTCGCGGCATGGGCGGATAATGGATGCGGCTGTCCGTCGGTGCAGGTCAGAAACCCGGTCCAGTCGCCTGCGCGGTGGATCGCCATCAACTTGTCATCGCCGTTCGATGCTGACCCGATAATGTGCAGCTCTCCGCCAAACAATCCGTGCAGCCCGGTGGGTTCGTCGCCCACCCGGAACAGCATCGCGCCAGCGGCCAGAGCGCGCTGCCGCCCGGCCAGCATCAATTCGTCCTGCACACCGCCGGGCAACCGCGCAAACCAGCTACTGGTTTCAAACAGGCCTTTTTTGGCCGCAAATGACATCTGCTGGTAATTCATCAGCTCGCTGTTCTTTTCGCATTGAGGGGATGCTCTGCGAACAGTGGACCTATTGCTGCCACAACATAAAACGCGCGTCCAGCATGATTGTTTTACCGGATTTTGCAGCACAAATTTCCCGATGCAACCGCGCCACAGGCGTTGACATCGCGGCGCGACCAATTAAAGGAGCGCGCCTACCCGGTGTCCGGCGGGGCTTTCTTATGAGAGTCTGCCAGATACCAAAGTGCCCGGATGGCGGAATTGGTAGACGCACCAGCTTCAGGTGCTGGCGCTGGTAACGGCGTGGAGGTTCGAGTCCTCTTCCGGGCACCATTTTACTTTTCATTGATGCTCGGTAATGCTCGACAAAATAGCGCATTTCTGCCATGTTCGTGCTTCGATTGTTCATTGGCGTTCGCTGCTGTTCGTCAGAAGCCAGTCGAATTTGGGGGCCTTTTTGGGGGCCTTTTTCGGAGGTAAGGACAAATGGCGTTGACTGACATTGCGATCAAAAGCGCAAAGCCACGCGAGCGTGATTACAAGATGGCCGACGGTGGAGGGCTTTATTTGCTGGTAACGGCGTCTGGTGGGAAGCTGTGGCGGCTGAAATTTCGCATTGATGGCATCGAGCGCAAGTTGTCGCTAGGCAAATATCCGGCACTTAGCCTTGGTGATGCGCGCAAAGCGCGCGATTTGGCTAAATCGAAGATTGCAGGCGGTGGTGATCCGGCTGCTGCCAAGCGGCGCGAGCGCATTGCGGCAAAGTTGTCGGCTGCGACGACCTTCGATGCCGTAGCATGTGAATATATCGAAAAGGTTGAGCGTGAGGGGCTGGCACCGGCCACGATCTCCAAGCTGAATTGGGCACGCGAATGGCTGCGTCCAGCAATCGGCAGGCGACCAGTCGATCAGGTTGAAGCGCACGAATTGCTCGCGGTTTTGAAGAAGCAAGAGCAAGCCGACGCATTGGAAACCGCTAAACGAACGAGGGCATTTGCCAGCCGTGTATTTCGTTATGCGGTTGCAACGGCACGCGCCAAGGCTGATCCCGCGTCGCTGTTGAGAGGGGCGGTTGCCTCGCCCAAAGTGAAAAATCTGGCCGCAATTATCGATCCGAAACGTGTTGGCGAGTTGATGCGCGCAATCGACAGCTACAGCGGCGGACCATTGACGCGTCTTGCGCTTCAATTGTCCCCGCACCTTTTTGTCCGGCCCGGCGAGTTGCGCAAAGCCGAATGGTCCGAGTTTGATTTTGAAATGTTGGTCTGGCGCATCCCAGCCGCACGTATGAAAAAGCGTCGCGAGCACGTTGTTCCGCTTTCGCCAAAGGCAATAGTATTGTTGGATGAATTGAAAAGACTTAGCGGAGACGGAAAGTTTCTGTTTCCCGCTTTGGG
>JANMMX010000317.1:0-2733 GCA_031373605.1 Allobosea sp.
GGTGCTGGATTGCGTCGCTCACACGCACAATGACGGGAACATTCAGCGAGTATCTGCCCTCAACGGTGCGTATGGGTTCCGGGCCCGGCTGCGCCGTCCCGGAATGACGCGTGCTTTTATTGCTACACCCGGAACGCGCTACTTCCGCACCCTCAGCACACGCCCCTCTGCCGCATCGCTCAGCAGATAGAGCCAGCCATCTGGCCCCTGACGCACGTCGCGGATGCGTTCGCCCAAGGTCGTCAGCAGGCGCTCCTCGCCCGTGACCTTTTCGCCATCGAGCGTCAGGCGCACCAGCATCTGGCCTGCCAGAGCACCGGTGAAGAGCGAGCCTTGCCAGCCGGGAAAGGCGTTGGCGGTGTAGAAGGCTGCACCTGATGGCGCGATCGACGGCTCCCAATAGAAGACCGGCTGCTCCATGCCGGGCTTGGCCGTGGCCTCGCCAATTTTCAGGCCGGAATAGTCGATGCCATAGGTGATGATTGGCCAGCCATAGTTGAGGCCTGGACGCGGCGTGTTGACCTCGTCACCACCGCGCGCGCCATGCTCGATGGTCCAGAGCTGGCCGGTCACGGGATGGAGTGCCGCGCCCTGCACATTGCGGTGGCCGATGGACCAGATCTCCGGCGCCCAGCCCGTCTTGCCGGTGGCTGCCGGATTGTCTTTTGGCGCTGCCCCGTCAGCCAGGATGCGCACCACCTTGCCCAGATGGTTGGCGGGGTTCTGCGCCTCGTCGCGCAGGGAATAGCGATCCCCCAGCACGACGAAGAGCGCGCCTGAGCGATCAAACACCAGCCGCGAGCCGAAATGCAAGGCCCCGCTGAAGCCGGGCATCTGGCGGAAAATGATGGCAACATCTTCCAGCGCCGTGCCTGCTGCATTGAGACGCCCGCGCGCCACGCTGGTGCCGGCGCCACCGGCGCGCGCCTCGGCAAAGCTGAGATAGACCCAGCGCGATGTGGCGAAATCTGGCGCGATCACCACGTCGAGCAGGCCGCCCTGCTGGCGGGCAGCGACGCTGGGCACGCCGCTGATGGCGGGCGAAAGCCTGCCGTCCGCGCCGACGAGGCGAAGCCGGCCGGGCCGCTCGGTCACCAGCATGCGGCCATCGGGCAGGAAGGCCAGCCCCCATGGATTGACCAGCCCGGTCGCCACCGTCTCGACGGTCAGCTCACCGGCGCTGGAGGGAAAGCGCTGGGGAGATTGCGCATGGGCGGATGTGGCCAGCGTGAGAACTGCAATAAGGGCAGCACGACGGAACAGGGAGAGGATAGGGCGCATCGGTTCTAGCTCCAGCGGAATGTGACCATCAGAGCCCGGATGCTGGCTGCGAACAAGGGCGCGATCATGTCGCAGCCTGACGAAATCACCGGCACAATGCGCAGCACCACAAGCAAGGCGGCGCCAGTCAGAAAAGGCGGCGCCATGGCAGCGCCGCCTTCATGCTCATATCAAGAGAAGAACGCCCGTGCTCATTCCGGCTTCACGCCGGCATCCTTGATGATCTTTTCCCAGGTCGCGATTTCCTGCGCGTGATAGGGACGGAACGCCGCCGGGTCACGCACATTCAGCGAGAAGCCGAGCTTCAGGATGGCTTCGGAAACGGCGGCCCGTGCCAGTGAGGCGCGGATTTCCTTCGACAGCCGCTCCAGCACGGGGGCAGGCGTGGCAGCGGGCGCGAAGAACGCGGCCCAGGATTCTGCATCCGCCGTGGCAATGCCCTGCTCGCGCAATGTGGGGATGTCGGCGGCGCGCGGGTTGCGCTGCGGGCTGGCCAGCGCCAGCGCCCGCATCTGCCCGCCCTGCACCTGCGCCAGCACGCTGGGCAGCGTCGAATTGGCGATGTCCATGCGGCCGCCCACGAGCTCCTGCACCAGAGGGGCCGCGCCACGGAAAGGCACATGCGTCATCTTGATGCCGGTGCGGGCCATGAACAGCTCCATCGCCAGATGCGAGCCGGAGCCAACACCGGTGGAGCCATAATTGTACTTGGCCGGGTCCGCCTTCACGAGCGCAACGAACTCGGCAATCGTCTTTGCCGGCAGATCGTTGCGCACGACAAAGGCATGCTCGAAGGCGCCGACACCGGCCAGCGGGGCAAAATCCTTCACCGCGTCATAGCCAGGCTCCTTCAGCAGGAACATGTTGTTGCCATGCGTCTGGTTGTTGCCAAAGACAATGGTGTGGCCGTCGGCATCGCCCTTGGCCACGGCGCGTGTGCCGATGGCGCCAGAGGCACCGGCCCGGTTGTCGACGATGACGTTCTGGCCCATGGGGCCTGCCATGTCCTGCGCCACAATGCGGGCGATGGCATCGGTCGGGCCACCCGCCGGATAAGGCACGACAATGGTGATGGGTTTTGATGGAAAGGCCTGCGCGCGGGCAACGGACGGCATGGTGACAGCACCGGCCAGAAGGCCAAGCGCGGAACGACGGTTGAGCATGTATCCTCCGGATAACAACTGAGGCCGCACTGGAGGCGACGATTGGAGCGCAAACTAGGGCGAGTTTCGCCGCTCGTCCACATCGATCGGGATCATTGCTGCAACCGATCAACGGCTTTGTCTTGCGATCCGCTGCGCCCAAGCCTAAACCACGCGCGCGCTACGCTTTCTTGGGCTTGCGCGCGATGTCCGATGCCGCCCATTTTCTGCCTGACCGGAGAAGCACCATGGCCTTTCTTGCCGACGCCCTGAAGCGCGTGAAGCCGTCTGCCACCATCGTTCTGACGCA
>JANMMX010000260.1:0-22557 GCA_031373605.1 Allobosea sp.
GGTGCTCATCAGCGACCGCGAGTTTTCAAAGACCATCGCGCCAGCCTTGGCACTGGCCAAGGTCAAGCCGCTCGTCATCGACTATGACGACCCGGTCTATGACGGGCCGGGCGAGCGATTGGGCGAGGTCGAGTACGAGGCGTTCATCGCCAGCGGCGATCCGGATTTCGCCTGGCGCATGCCGGATGACGAATGGGACGCGGTTGCGCTGAACTACACCTCCGGCACCACAGGCGACCCCAAGGGCGTGGTCTATCACCATCGCGGCGCGGCCCTGCTGGCAACCTCCAACATCGTCACCTGCGGCATGGCCAAGCATCCGGTCTATCTCTGGACGCTGCCCATGTTCCACTGCAATGGCTGGTGCTTCCCCTGGTCGCTCTCGATTGTGGCTGGCACGCATGTCTGCCTCAGGCAGGTGCGGGCCAAGGCGATGTATGACGCCATTGCCGATCATGGCGTGACGCATCTGTGTGGCGCGCCCATCGTGATGTCGGCGCTGCTGAATGCGTCCGCTGACGAGAAGCGGGATGTGCCTCACCCGGTGGCGTTTCTCACGGCCGCGGCACCGCCACCGGAATCAGTGCTTGGCGCGATGCGGCAGGCCGGTTTCGAGGTGACACATCTTTACGGGCTGACAGAGACCTATGGCCCCTCCGTCATCAACGACTGGCACCGTGACTGGGACACGCTCGACGTCGCAAGCCAGGCGCAGAAAAAGGCGCGCCAGGGCGTGCGCTATCTGGCGCTGGAAGAGCTGGATGTGCTCGACCCGGAAACCATGGTGCCAGTGCCGCGCGATGGCACGACCATGGGCGAGGTGATGATGCGCGGCAACGTGGTGATGAAGGGCTATCTGAAGAACCCGAAAGCCACGGCTGACGCCTTTGCCGGCGGCTGGTTCCATTCGGGTGATCTCGGCGTGCGCTATCCTGATGGCTACATCCAGCTGAAGGATCGCTCGAAGGACATCATCATCTCGGGCGGCGAGAACATCTCTTCCATCGAGGTGGAAGACGCGCTCTACAAACACGCAGCCGTGCAGGCCGTCGCCGTGGTGGCGCGCCCCGATGACAAGTGGGGCGAGACGCCTTGCGCCTTTGTCGAGCTGCGGCAGGGCGCTTCCCTCAGCGAGGCCGAGGCCATCGCCTGGTGCCGCACCCTGCTGGCGGCCTTCAAATGCCCGCGCACCGTTGTGTTCACCGAGCTGCCCAAGACAAGCACCGGCAAGGTCCAGAAATTCCGCCTGCGCGAGCTGGCGAGGGCGCTATAGCCGCAAGAAGCTGTCATTCCGGGGCCGCGCAGCGGAACCCGGAACCCATAGCCACCCATCGAACATGTTCGCGCGCCACCATTCGCGTTCAAACCGGCATAAATCGCGCTTATGGGTTCCGGGTTCATCGCAAGCGCGATGCCCCGGAATGACGAACGAACTTCGCTATGCGATTATGGAATGCCTAATGCAGCGTGCGACCTGGCAATGACGCCTTGACCCGTGCAATCTCGTCCTTGAGCAGCAATTTCTTTCGCTTCATCTCGGCGAGACCGAGTTCGTCTTTCGCAGGATTGGTGCTGGCTGACTGGATAGCTTCTTCCAGTTTGCGGTGCTTGCGCTCGAGTTCGGAGAGATGAGTCTGCAGCGACATCAGGGGCTCCTGTTGATTGGACCACGGGCAGAGTGTGACACAACCATGACGGCCTGTCTCGCACCTGTCTCGCAGTGCAACATCGGTTTTTGAAATCGACCTTTCGATGATCTTTCGCATTTGGGTGGCTGTTGAATCATAGGGTCGAGCTTCGCCAAACCGGGCACTCGCCTCTTGCGGCAAAAGCCCGGCTTGACCATAGTCCGCAGCGATTTGGGCGAAGGCGAGGCGGCACTGCGTGGAAGATCCCCTGACAGAAGCGCAGATTGATGCATTCGAGGCCGAGCTGCGCCATTTGCGTGAAGAGCACCGCGATCTCGATTTTGCCATCGATGCGCTGGAGAAGATGGGCGCCACCGACCAGCTTCAGGTGCAGCGGCTGAAGAAACGCAAACTTCACCTGCGTGACCGTGTCGCCTTCATCGAGGACCAGCTGACACCGGATATCATCGCCTGATGGCGATGCGCAGCGCCTTCTGCGCATAAAGCGCCGAATCGGCAGCAGCATAGGTGGCCGAGGCAGACATCCCGGGCTTGAGCGCCGCAAGGCCGAACGAGGCCCTGGCCACGAGCCTCTCTCCGGCAAGGACAAGCGGGGAAGCAACCATTCGTGCCTCCAGCTCCGCGATCTTGGCTGTCGCCGCCTCCGGGCTGATCTGCCACAGGATCAGCGCAAACTCGTCGCCGCCGACCCGTGCCGCAATGTCTGAGGCACGGATGCTGGCCAGAAACAGCGCTGCCACATGACGCAGCACGGCATCACCAGACGGATGGCCCAGGCGATCATTCAGCAGCTTGAGGCCATCGAGATCGGCCAGAACCAGCACCGCTGGCTGACCGTAGCGCGCCTGCAGACTGACCGCGCGCGCAAGCTCCAGATCAAAACTCCGGCGGTTGAGCAGGCCTGTCAGCCCGTCTTCCCGGGCCAGCTTTTCAAGAGCTGCGATCTGTTCGCGCGCTTGTGCCAACTCCCGGCGCAGCACGGCATTCTCTTGCTGGATATGCGTCGAATCGGGCACGTTCATCTTGTCAGAAATGCCATGCACAGCGGGCATCGTCGAGATTGATGGGCTCCATGCGCCGCAAGTGCTGGCCAACCGGGCCGCAACCCTTGCCTTTGACGCCACGCACGGTCTACATGCGGCGCTTGCTTTGACCAGTTGCGAGCTGCCCGAAATGGCCGAATCCCGACCCACTGTCGCCGTCATCATGGGCAGCCAGTCCGACTGGACCACCATGCGGCATGCCACCGAAACGCTGGCGGCGCTGGGCATCAGCTTTGATGCACGCATCGTTTCCGCCCACCGCACGCCAGACCGGCTGGTGGCCTTTGCCAAGGCCGCGCGCGCCGACGGGTTCAAGGTCATCATCGCGGGTGCGGGCGGTGCCGCGCATTTGCCGGGCATGACCGCCTCGATGACCAGCCTCCCCGTTTTCGGTGTGCCAGTGGAGTCCAAGGCCTTGTCCGGGCAGGACAGCTTGCTCTCGATTGTCCAAATGCCGGCTGGCATTCCGGTTGGCACGCTGGCCATCGGCCGGGCAGGCGCGATCAACGCCGCCCTGCTGGCTGCAGCTGTGCTGGCCCTGAATGATGAGGCACTTGCTGATCGGCTTGATGCGTGGCGCGCAAGCCAGTCTGGCGCGGTGGCTGAGCGCCCCGTGGATGCCGCATGACATCGCGGGCAGCAGACACGAGCGCCGAAAGCAGCCAGATCCTCGGGCCGGGCAGCACGCTGGGCATCCTTGGTGGCGGGCAACTCGCCCGCATGATTGCCTTGGCCGCAGCCGACTATGGCATCCGCACGCACATCTTTGCCCCTGAAGCCGACAGCCCCGCCTTTGACGTCTCAGGCCAGCGCACCTGCGCGTCCTATGACGATGAAGGCGCGCTTGCTGCCTTTGCAGCAAAGGTCGGCGCCGTTACCTACGAGTTCGAGAATGTGCCAGCAGCCACCGCCGCCTTCCTCAGCGCGCGCGTGCCTGTGCGGCCCGGCGCCCATGCGCTCAGCCAGACACAGGACCGCCTGACCGAGAAGACCATGCTGCGCACAGCCGGCTGCCAGACGGCGGCGTTTGCGCAGATCGACAGCCGCGCTGATCTCGAAAGCGCCATCGCCACCATCGGCCTGCCAGCCGTGCTGAAGACACGACGGCTGGGCTATGACGGCAAGGGCCAGGCCAAGATCATGGCGGCGGGCGATGTCGACGCTGCCTATGCCGCCATGCGCGGTGCGCCAGCGATTCTCGAAGCCTTCGTGCCCTTCTCGGCTGAAGTTTCGGTGGTGGCTGCGCGCGGGCTTGATGGCCAGTTCGCAGCCTTCCCGGTGACCGAGAACGAGCACCGGAACCACATTCTCTATCGCTCGACGGTACCTGCGCGCATCCGGCCCGCGACCGAGGCGCTGGCGCTGGACAGCGCAGCCCGCATTGGCAAAGCACTGGGTTATGTCGGCGTCTTTGCCGTCGAGTTCTTCGTGGTACCAACGCCCGATGGCGAAGTGCTGCTGGTGAACGAGATCGCGCCGCGCGTCCACAACTCCGGTCACTGGACCAGCGAAGGCGCCGAAACCTCGCAGTTTCACCAGCATGTGCGCGCTGTCTGTGGCCTGCCACTCGGGAGCACACAAGCGCTCGGCAAGGTGACAATGCAAAACCTCATCGGCGACGAGGCGGAGCACTGGCCAGCGATTCTGGCCGAGCCCGGCGCGCGACTGCACCTGTATGGCAAGCACGAGGCGCGTGAAGGCCGCAAAATGGGCCATGTGACCTGGGTTGAGCCAGCAACACGCTGAAACCAGCCTGAAGCCTTGCCGAGCAAAGGGCTCAAGCTGCCGTTTCGGCGTGGACAGGCCTGCAGTATTCTGCTAGTTGCACGCCACTCGTCGCAGGAACTGTTGAGTCCTGTCGGCACCTTGATTCACCCATAGACCACAGAGACGGAAGATCACGTGCAGGTTCTCGTTCGCGACAACAATGTTGACCAGGCCCTCCGGGCCCTAAAGAAGAAGATGCAGCGCGAAGGCATCTTCCGGGAAATGAAGCTCCGCGGCCACTATGAGAAGCCGTCGGAAAAGCGCGCCCGCGAGGCTGCCGAAGCTGTTCGCCGCGCCCGCAAGCTGATCCGCAAGAAGATGCAACGCGAGGGCCTGCTGCCGGCCACGCCGAAAATCGTGAAGCCGCCACGCCCCTGATGTTGTGTTTGTGTCGGCAACCCGGCGCAGTGCATGTCTTGTGAAACAAGTTCCGGCGCCTGGAGTTGATCCGGGCGCCATTGGCGTTTTTGTGGAAGCCGGGGCATGATTGGCCGTTGGCTTTTGAGCGGGCACCCACTTCACGGGCATCACACCAGCCCAAACCTGATGAGGTCGTTGTGACAAGAACCGCGCCAGTCTCCCACCGTTTCGTTGCCCCGAGCAGGAAGCAGACATCTGTCGCCTTCGCAGCTTTGCTGACCCTTGGGCTTGCTGGCTGCCAGAATCTGTCGGGTGCGGGCCCGTCTGCGTCGGTGGCGGAGCTGGAGCAGGACACCAGCGGCAGCGCCGGCGTCAACATCGGCTCGCTGAGCGAAGTCATCTCGCGCAACCCGAATGATCCGGGCGCATACAATACGCGCGGCGCGGCCTATGCCCGCATCGGTCGCTTTTCGGATGCGGTGGCGGATTTTTCCAAAGCCATCCAGCTTGATCCGAACCAGGCGCCGGCCTTCACCAACCGCGCATTGGCCTTCCGCCAGACCGGCAAGAACGATGCGGCGATGCAGGATTTCAGCCGCGCCATTGATGTGAATCCGAACTATGCCCCCGCCTACCTCGGTCGTGGCAACCTGATGCGCGCGCAGGGCAACTCGGCACAGGCCATCCAGGACCTGAACGCCGCAATCCGCCTCAATCCAGAAGGCGCCGAGGCGCTGCATGCGCGCGGACTGGTCTACCAGCGCGAAAACCAGCACCAGCAGGCGATCTCGGATTTCGACTCGGCGATCGACCGCAACCCCTATGTCGCCGCCCCCTATACCGCGCGCGGGCAGAGCCTGATTGTCGTCGGCAAGCTCGATCAGGCGATCGAGGATTTCACGGCCTCGCTCAATGTCGACAACCGCAATGCCGATGCCTGGGCCGGTCGCGGATTGGCCGCCGAGAAGCTGGGACGCCGCAACGAGGCTGTCGAAAGCTACCAGCGCGCCATCACGGTCGATGCCAACAATACAACTGCCAAATCCGGCCTGTCGCGGCTGGGCGGCGGCGTCCGCAGCTGAGCGTCAGTCGAGCCACTTCACGCGGTCGATGGCATGGGCTCTGAGGCCCAGCCGCTCATAGAGTTTGTCAGCGCCTGCATTGCCGGCAAGATGGCCAACGGCGAATGACCGCAGCCCTTGCGCGCGGGTGAAACGCTCCGCCGCCTGCATCAGCGCCTCACCGATCCCTGACTTGCGTGCATCCTTCGTCACAACAAGAGTTGTGACATAGCCATAAGTGCGCACGGCCTCTCTCAGGAATGGCCCGCCTTGCGTAATGGCACAGCAGATATAGCCAACGACCTGCCCCTCCCGCTCCGCCACAAGCTGCATCCCGCCGTGCTCGCGCATGCGCTCCAGATCATCCTGCAAACAAGCGGTGGCCGCCTTGCGGTCCGTGGCGCGGTCGCCCGTGATCGCATCCTCGAACCGGTTGAGTTCCTGCAGCAGATCGATGACGGCTGGGCGGTCAGCTGGTTCAAGATCACGTGTTTTAAAGACAGCCATGATGCTTGGCTCAGATTTCTTGGTGGGGCGATGAAACAGCCTTGCTCATGATCACCTGCACATCCTGAAATCCGAAACGGTCATAGAGTCGCTTGGCACCAGAGTTTGTTGCCGAAACCTGGATCACAAGTCGTGTCAGGTTGCGCCGCGCCGCCTCGGCCTCCGCAGCGGCAAGGAGTGATGTGCCGATGCCGCGGCCTTGCCAACCCTCGCGCACAACGAGCCCCGCGACATAGGCATAGTTGCGCCGGTCGGCCTTGATCGTGGTGCTTGCCGTCTCGAACGTGAGCGCGACATACCCAAGGATGGACAATGAGGCAAGTTCGGCCACAAGCACGGCGCCAAGGTCTTGCGCCGCCTTCTCGATATGGCGCGAAACCGTCTGTAGCGCCGCATTTCGGCTTGGGTCGGTGTCGTCTGCAAAGACATGGCCTGCGGCCAGGCCGGTTGCGATGTCAGCCAGATTCATCTGCCATTTGAGGTCTATAACCTGTTCCAGATCGCCCGGTTCATAGGGGCGTAATCTGGCATCTGGCAGCGCCTCTATCTGTATCATGAGTCCGAACTGGAACCGTCAGTGCGCGAGCGCCTTCACAATGCTCTCGACCATCTTCTTGGCGTCAGCCAGCAGCATCATGGTGTTGGGGCGATAGAACACCTCGTTGTCGACACCGGCATAGCCGACGCCGCCCATGCCGCGCTTGATGAACAGGATCGTCCCGGCCTTCTCCACGTCGAGAACCGGCATGCCGTAGATCGGCGAGGTCTTGTCGGTCTTGGCGGCCGGGTTGGTCACGTCATTGGCGCCGATGACGAAAGCCACATCGGCCTGGCCGAACTCGGAGTTGATGTCCTCCAGCTCGAAGACCTCGTCATAAGGCACATTGGCCTCAGCCAGCAGCACGTTCATGTGGCCAGGCATGCGGCCGGCGACCGGGTGAATCGCATATTTCACCTCGACGCCTTCCTTCTTCAAGAGATCGCCCATTTCGCGCAGCGCGTGCTGGGCCTGCGCCACCGCCATGCCATAGCCTGGCACGATGATGACCTTCTGGGCGTTCTTCATGATGTAGGCGGCATCCTCCGCCGAGCCGGCCTTGTAGGGCTTGGCCTCGGTGGCGGCAGCTGCGGCGGCATCATCGCCACCGAAACCGCCAAGAATGACGGAGATGAAGCTCCGGTTCATGGCCTTGCACATGATGTAGGACAGGATTGCGCCCGACGAGCCGACGAGTGCGCCCGTGATGATGAGCGCCATGTTGCCAAGCGTGAAGCCGATGCCGGCCGCTGCCCAGCCGGAATAGGAGTTGAGCATCGAGACGACGACCGGCATGTCAGCGCCGCCGATCGGCACGATCAGCAGCACACCCAGCGCAAACGAGATCAGCACCATCAGCCAGAACACAAAGGTGCTCTCGGTGCGCATGAAGATCATCAGCAGCACCACCAGCGCGATGCCGAGGCCGATGTTGATGGCGTGGCGCTGCGGCAGCATGATCGCCTTGCCGCTCATGCGCCCATCCAGCTTCAGGAAGGCGATGACGGAACCAGTGAAGGTGATCGCGCCGATGATGACGCCAAGCCCCATCTCGAACAGTGACGCGGCCTTGATCTTGCCGGGCGCACCGATGCCGAAAGCCTCCGGCGCATAGAGCGCGGCTGCAGCCACAAGCACGGCCGCCATGCCGACGAGTGAGTGGAAGAACGCCACCAGCTGCGGCATCTGCGTCATCTGCACGCGACGCGCCATGAAGGCGCCGATGCCGCCGCCGATGCCCAGGCCCAGCACAACCAGGAGCCAGCCGGAGAAGCCTGCAGGCGGCGAGAACAGCACCGTGGTCAGCACGGCGATGGCCATGCCGACCATGCCGAACAGGTTGCCCTGCCGCGAGGTGGTGGGGTGCGAGAGGCCCCGCAACGCCATGATAAACAGGACGCCGGAAACGACGTAGAGCAGGGCCTGGATATTGGCAGCCATGACGATCAGCCCTTCTTCTTGTACATGGCAAGCATGCGCTCGGTGACAAGGAAGCCACCGAAAATGTTCACTGCAGCCAGGATCAGCGCCAGAAAGCCGAACACCTTGGCCCAGAGCGGACCGTCGCCCATCGCGGGTGCTGCCGAGACGCCAACTGCCAGCAGCGCGCCGACCACGATAACCGAGGAGATCGCGTTGGTGACCGACATCAGGGGCGTGTGCAGCGCAGGCGTCACCGACCACACAACATAGTAGCCAACGAAGCAGGCCAGCGTGAACACCGCCAGCTGGAAGACGAGTGGATCGATCTTGCCGCCGGTGGCGGCGCTCGCCATCACCGCCAGTTGATCGGCATATCTTTGTGCCAACTCGGAGGCCTGCTTGGCGGCTGCTGCCGCTGCGCGGGCCTGCTCAAGCGCCTGTTCCGGTGTCAGGTTGGACATGTCGGCAATCCCCTTCGTCAGCGCCAGAAAGACAGTGTCTTCAACGGCGTTCTTTTCAATGAATCAGGATTTCGGTGCGAAATTCGGATGAACCACAGCGCCGTCGCGCGTAAGGCAGGTGGCTTTCACCAGCTCATCCTCGAAATCCACGGCCAGCTTCTTGTCTTTCTTGTCGATCATTGTCTCGACGAAGGCATAGAGGTTCTTGGCGTAAAGCTGGGAGGCGGTGGCAGCCAGCCTGCCCGGCACATTGAGATGGCCGACAATCTTGACACCATTGGCGGTGATGACCGTCTCACCCGGCTTGGCCGCCTCGCAATTGCCGCCACGCTCGACCGCCAGATCGATGATGACCGAGCCGGCCTTCATGCTCGCCACCATCTCCTTGGTAATGAGCCTGGGTGCAGCGCGGCCAGGGATCAGCGCCGTGGTGATGACGATGTCCTGCTTGGCAATGTGGCTGGCGGTCAGTTCGGCCTGCTTGGCCTGATACTCTTTCGACATTTCCTTGGCATAGCCGCCAGATGTCTGGGCCTGCTTGAACTCATCATCCTCGACAGCGAGGAACTTCGCGCCAAGCGACTCGACCTGTTCCTTGGTGGCGGGGCGCACATCGGTGGCTGTCACCACAGCGCCCATGCGCCGCGCCGTTGCGATGGCCTGAAGCCCAGCCACACCAACGCCCATGATGAACACGCGCGCCGCAGGCACGGTGCCCGCCGCCGTCATCATCATCGGCATGGCACGGCCATATTCGGCAGCTCCATCGATCACGGCGCGATAGCCGGCAAGGTTCGCCTGGCTGGAGAGCACGTCCATCACCTGTGCCCGCGTGATGCGCGGCATGAACTCCATGGCGAAAGCAGCGACGCCGGCCTTGGCCATCGCATCGACAGCCGCTTCGCTGCCATAAGGGTCCATGGTGGCGACCACGATGGCGCCGGATGGCAAAATCTTGATTTCGGCTTCGGAAGGGCGGCGCACCTTGAGCACAATGGCAGCCCCCTTCAAGGCGTCCTTCGCGGTCTTGGCGACAACGGCGCCTGCGGCCTCATAGTCAGCATCAGCGATGCCAGAGGACAGGCCTGCGCCTTTTTCGACCACCAGCTCGGCCCCGAGCGCGATGAACTTCTTCACCGTCTCCGGCGTGGCAGCCACCCGGGTTTCCAGGCCCTGTGTCTCGGCAAGAACGGCGATACGCATGAAATCAGTCTCCGCCGTTCAGGCTCACATCACAAGCAGGGCAAGCAGCAACACGACAAGCACAGCCGCAGGGGCGCGCCAGCCGATGCTCTTGGAGGCAATACCGACGCCGGTCGCAACAAGCGATGCCAGCGTGCCGGCAATGGCCACGCCCCAGGCGTGCTTGGTGCCGCCAACAGCGAGCGCGGTCACGAGCGCGAGACAGGCCAGCGTGCCAACTTCCGAGAAATGGATGAAGCCCTTGTAGGTGCCCTCATGCTCGGCATAGTCCATGGCGGGGTGCCCACCAGGCGTGTTTTGCGAATGATCGGCCATGCGAATGTCCCCAGCTTGTGCCTGTATCCAGATTGGTTCGGACTTAACCCACAGCCTCTTGTTCTGCAACGGAGTCAATCAGACACCATGATGCATTCTTGTGCAATCGCGAAGGGCCGTTGCAGGGAGAAAAACCGTCAGGCGAGCCCGGCCTTTTGCAGCGCCGACGCCTGACGCGCAGCGACCACCTCAAGCGAGAACTTCTCGATCTCGGCCTCGAACAGTCGATGAAAATTTAGCTCGGCCTTGAGATGCAGGAACACGCCGCCAAGCCCGATGGCGGCCCGGTCCATGAACACGAACTCGCGCGGCACAGTCACCGGCCCCTTGACCTTCAATGCCTGATGCACCTCGAAGGCCTGCTTGCGGCCATACTCAGCCGGGCTGATACCGTCAGCGATGGTGCGCACCCGGTCATCCAGCAGCGGCCCATAGATGAAGCGCGCCCAGATGTTCAGCGTCTCGACCAGATCCTTCGTCAGGTTCTTGAAGCCCCAAGTCTCATAAGCGCTGACAACGCGCGCCTCGTCACCTTCCAGCAACCCGCGATAGAGATCGACCACAGCCGCCACAAATGTCGGCGGAAAAATCCGCACGCAGCCGTAATCAAGCAGGTTGATGCCCTGAGGCTCGCCGCCCTCGCTGAACACGGTGTAGTTGCCCAGATGCGGATCGCCATGGATCACGCCGAAATGGCTGAACGGATGCCACCAGGCCTGGAACATGGCCGTGGCCAGCCGGTTGCGCACCGCCTCAGACGCGCCAGTGTGATTCAGTATCTTGTCACCCTCCAGCCATTGCAGTGTCAGCAGTCGCTGTGTCGAAAGCTCTTTGACGACGTTTGGCACGCGGATCAGCGTGCTGTCGGCCATGATGTGCTGATAAAGCGCGGCGTGCTTCGCTTCGCGCACATAATCCAGCTCTTCGCGCACGCGCTCGCCGATTTCCTTGGCAATCTCGGTCGTGTCGATGGCCGAATCCATGCGCCGGTGCAGCGCAAACAGGATGTCGAGCTGGCTGATATCGGCCTCCACGGCCGATTGCATGTCCGGATATTGCAGCTTGCAGGCAAGCGCCAGACCATCATGTGCGGTGGCGCGGTGCACCTGCCCCAGCGAGGCTGCATGGGCAGGGTTGAGATCAAAGCTGGCAAACTTGCTCTGCCAGTTTGCGCCCAGCTCCGCCATCATCCGGCGCTTAACGAAAGCCGCCCCCATCGGTGGCGCATCGGACTGGAGCTTCTGCAGTTCGGCGGCATATTCCGGCGGCAGAATGTCGGGAATCGTGGCGACAAGCTGCGCCACTTTCATGATCGGGCCCTTCAGCCCGCCCAGCGCCTTGGCCAGCGCCTCAGCATTGCTGAGATCGCGCCCCTCCAGCCCGAAGAGCTTGGCACCGGCCATGCGCGCCGCCACACCGCCGACATTGGCGCCCACACGGGCATAACGCGCAGCGCGGGCGGAAAAGCGGTTGGCTTCTGAGTCGCGTGTGTTCATGGCGATGGACGCTCGCTCAAGTTCAAGACTGAGCCGCACGCATTGTTGCTGTGGCTACGCCAGCGCCGATCAGCAACCCGCCGCCAACCTTGTTGAAAACACCAATCGCACGCTCATTGCTGACCAATTTCCGAGCACGCGAGGCGATGAGGCCATAGGTCAATGCATTGGCGAATGCGAGCGCCAGAAAGGTTGTCTCGAAGATGAGCATCTGCGTCCAGAAATCAGCGCGCTGATCGATAAACTGCGGCAGGAAGGCGACGAAAAAGGTGATGCTCTTCGGATTCAGCGCCGTGATGAGCCATGCATGGCCAACCATTTTCAGGGAAGAAGACGTGTCAGACCTTGGCTGCGCCCCGAGGGAACCGCCTGCACGCCAGAGCTTGAAACCCAGCCAGATCAGATAGGCCGCCCCGACGAACTTAAGCGTTGTGAACAGCGTTGCTGAAGCAGCCAGCAAAACGCCAATTCCAAGCATTGAAAGCGTCATGGCTGTGAAGTCGCCAAGCGCAACACCGACAGCGCTTGGCAAGGCTGCCCGCCAACCCTGACCAAGCCCGTAGGAGATGACCAGCAGAATGGTAGGGCCCGGGATCACCAGAAGAACGGCTGAAGCCGCAACGAAAGCCAGCCACGTTTCAAACGACATGAAAAACCTCCCAAATCATCGTGCGCTCTTTCAAACGCACGTGTTCAAGGCATGGTCAATGCCGCCATCAGCCGCGCCCCCTCACTCCATGCCTTCCAGCTCGACGATCATGCCTTCGATGACGCCGAGCCCGATCTGCCAGAAAGCCGGGTCGCGCGCGTCCAGCCCGAAAGGCTTCAAGAGCTCGGAATGATGCCGCGTGCCGCCCGCCGCCAGAAGGGCGAAATAGCGATCCTGGAAGCCGTCAGCGGCCTTCTCATAGACGCCATAGAGCGAGTTCACGAGGCAATCGCCGAAAGCATAAGCGTAGACATAAAAGGGCGAGTGGATGAAATGCGGGATGTAGCACCAGAAGGTCTCGTAGCCGGCGCCCAGCTTGATCGCGGGCCCCAAACTCTCTTCCTGCACGCTCATCCAGAGTTCACACAGCTTGTCGGCGGTCAGCTCGCCTGATTTGCGCTCTTCATGCACCTTGCGTTCGAACGAGTAGAACGCGATCTGGCGCACGACCGTGTTGATCATGTCCTCGACCTTGGCCGCCAGCATCGCCTTGCGCTGTTTGGTGTTCTGCGTCTCGCGCAACAGCTTCTTGAAGGTCAGCATCTCGCCAAACACGCTTGCGGTTTCGGCCAGTGTCAGCGGTGTTGGCGCCATCAGCGCACCATTGTGGGCGGCCAGCACCTGATGCACGCCATGGCCGAGCTCATGGGCCAGCGTCATGACATCGCGCGGCTTGCCCTGATAATTCACCATCACATAGGGGTGCGAGGAAGGCACGGTGGGGTGCGCGAATGCGCCTGGCGCCTTGCCAGGACGCACGGGCGCATCGATCCAGTTTTCATCGAAGAAGCGCCTGGCGATGCCAGCCAGCTTCGGCGAGAAATCGCCATAAGCTTCAAGCACCGTGTCGCGTGCCTCGTTCCACGGAATGGTGCGCTGCTCGACCTTCGGCAGCGGCGCATTGCGATCCCAGGAATTCAGCACCTCCTTGCCAAACCAGCTCGCCTTCAGCTTGTAATAGCGATGCGAGAGGCGCGGATAGGCTGCGCGTACAGCGGCCACCAGCGCATCCACCACCTCACGCTCGACGCGGTTGGCCAGATGGCGCGAATCCGCAACATCCTCGAAAGAGCGCCAGCGATCGGCGATTTCCTTGTCCTTGGCGAGTGTGTTGGTGATGAGCGAGAAAGTGCGCAACTGGCCCTTGAACACATTGCCCAGCGCCTCGGAGGCTGCCTTGCGTGTCGATTCGTGCGTGTCCTGCAGCTTGTTGAGCGTCGGCTCAAGCGTCAGCTCCTCGCCTTTCACGCTGAAGCGCAGCGAGGCAATGGTCTCGTCGAACAGGCGGTTCCAGGCAGCGCGCCCGGTGACAGACTTTTCGTGGAACAGCTCTTCCACCCTGTCATCCAGCTGGTGCGGCCGATCCTTGGCGAGATCATCCAGCCAGGGCTTCCAGTGGCTGAGCGGCGCCTGCGCTGTCGCCTTGGCAAGCTGCGACTCATCCAGCCGGTTCAGCTCCAGCGCAAAGAACAGCAACTCGGTCGAGGCCGCTGTCATCTTCTCCTGCATGTCACCGAAGAACTTCGCCCGCTGCGGGTCGGTCGTGTCGCCGGAGTAAACGAGGCCCGCATAGGACATCAGCCGCCCGATCAGGTCGTCCAGCACCTCGTATTCGGCAATGGCCTTGCCCAGAACGGCGCTGGCATCGGGGGCTGCAACAACTCCGGCCAGCTTGCCGCGCCAGGTTGCCGTGAAGGCCTTCGCCAGCTTCAGCGCCCGCTCCACATCTGCAAAGAGTTCAGGCGCTTCCAGTCCCGGATAAAGATGCGTCAGGTCCCATTCCGGCAGCTCGCCAAAACCGGCTTTAGCGCCGCTTGCCGCGGAAGCCATCTGGACGCGGCGATTTCGAGTGGCAATCTGGATCATCGGACATCCTGCTGTCTGCTTGCCTCACATATGCGACCCTGATGACGGATGTTCAACCCGGCTGATGTCCAAGCCTGCCTTCTTCTCTGACGAGCGCGCCTTCTTCGCCAGCTTAAGAGGCGTTTAACCCTTCTGGCTGACAGTGACCCGAAACGGCACAGGATTCGCGAAACCTGATGCCGCGTTGCGTCCAGACCTTCGCCAAGAAACCCGAGAGCCCATGACCACCAGCATCCTTGTTGTTGATGATGATCCCGTCCAGCGCCGCCTGCTGGAGGCCATGCTGCGCCGCTTCGGCTATGAAGCCAGCGTGGCGGATTCTGGCGATGCCGCGATTCGCCTTCTGTCGGGGCCGGAAGGCGAGGCCATCGACCTCGTGGTGCTGGACCTGGTGATGCCCGATCTCGATGGCATGGGCGTGCTGGCGCAGCTGCGCGAGCGCGGCATCAACAAGCCCGTGGTGGTGCAGACCGCACACAGCTCGGTCGAGACCGTGGTTTCGGCCATGCGCGCCGGTGCAGCTGACTTTGTGGTAAAGCCCGTCGGTGCAGAGCGCCTGCAGGTCTCGATCAAGAATGCGCTGAAGGTCGGCGCGCTCGAAAACGAAATCCGCCATATGAAGCGCCGCGCTTCCGGCACATTGGGCTTCCGCGATCTGGCTTCGAAAAGCCCGGACATGGAGCGCGTGACGCGGCTGGCCGAGCGCGCCGCCAAATCCGGCATCCCGGTGCTGATCGAAGGCGAATCCGGCGTCGGCAAGGAAGTGCTGGCCCGCGCCATCCAGGGTTCCAGCGACCGCAAGGGCCGCCCCTTCGTCACCGTGAATTGCGGGGCCATCCCGCACAATCTCGTCGAGTCGATTCTCTTCGGCCACGAGAAGGGTGCCTTCACCGGCGCCACTGAAAAGCATGTCGGCAAGTTTGTCGAAGCCAGCGGCGGCACGCTGTTTCTTGACGAGATCGGCGAATTGCCGCTCGATGCACAGGTCAAGCTGCTCCGCGCCATCCAGGAGGGCGAGGTCGATCCCGTCGGCGGGCGCAAGTCCGTGCGCGTTGACATCCGCATCATCTCGGCCACCAACAAGAGCCTGCTGGAGCAGGTGAAGCAGGGTTCCTTCCGCGAGGACCTGTATTATCGCCTCAACGTCTTTCCGATCATGCTGCCGCCGCTGCGTGCGCGCCGCGAGGACATTGCCGATCTGGCGCGCGGTTTCATGGCGCGCTTCTCGGCCGAAGAGGGCAAGCGTGTCCGCTCCATGACACAGGAAGCACTGGCGCTGGTCTCGAGCTATGACTGGCCGGGCAATGTCCGCCAGCTTGAAAATGCCATGTTCCGCGCGGTCGTGCTGGCCGATGGTGACGAGCTGACGGTGGCCGAGTTCCCGCAGATCGCGGCGCAGGTTTCCGGCTTCGATGTGCGCATTCCGGCCGCACCCATGTCGATCCCGCAAAGTGTCGGCACAGAGCCGCCACGTATCATCCATGTGCCGATGCGCGATCCCCACGCGCTCGATCTGGTCGATGGATCGGATATGCGCCAGCTTGATGTGCTGGAGCGCGAGATCATCAAGTTCGCGCTTAGCCACTATCGCGGCCACATGTCCGAGATTTCGCGCAAGCTCGGGATTGGCCGCTCGACGCTCTATCGGAAGCTGAAGGACTATGGTCTTGAAGACGGCATAAACACTGCAGATGCGGCCTGAATCGGGCATGATTGGCCCCAAAAACGCCGATCTGTTGCACCTGCGACACTTGTTGCAGGGCAGCATTTCGCGCATGACGTAGCGCTAGGCAAAAGATTGATTCCTGGAGGGTTATTGTCATCATGAAGCGTCGGCTGTCCCTTGTGTCGGTGTGCGTTCTGGTGCTCGCCTCCACGGTGCTGGCCCGCGCCCAAGACCACGCCCATGAGCTGGTGATCCTGCCGCCAGATCTGCCCGTGGCAATCGCCGATGTCAGCGATGCACTGCCGCTGCTGACCGACCTGCCGCCATTGCCCGATATTGTCGCGACGATTGCCCCGGAGGACGCGACCGGCTCGCTGCCTGCGTCACCATCTCTGACAGTTGCAGTGCCATCATTCGCCGCTGGCGAGACGCCGGGCGACACTCCAGAAACAAGAGCATCTGCCATCGCGCCTGAATCGGCTGCAGAAACGCAAACCCCTGCAACAGTCGCCGCCAGTCCGGACTCCATCGACATTGCGCCGCCGGACCTGCCGCAGATCGGCGCGCTTGAGACCAGGATCGAGCCTGAGACGAAGGCGGCCTCGGTCACGCAGCCGCAAGAAACAGCACCTGTCGACATGACAGCGCCCGTTGACACGACGGCACCTGTCGAGACGCCAGCCGCGCCCGAGACCAAGGCGGCCCTGCACAACACGCCTCAGCCTTCGACGCTGGCCCCCGTCCTGCTTTCGCGCCTGAATGAGGCACTTGTCCTGCCGCGTCTGGCCGAGCGCGAACGCCGCGAGATTGCTGCCGCCTACACCTCGCGTGACGGCAAGCCGCTCTGGGTTGATGCCGGGGGCTGGTCGTTGCCAGCAAGACAGCTGGTGGCCACCATCAGCAATGCGCCGGCCGATGGGCTCTTTGCGCGCGACTATCCGCTCCCTGCCTTCGTGCTGGGGGATGAGCAATCGCTCGCAGACGCCGACATCCGGCTGACGGCTCTGGCCGTGCTTTATGCGCGCGATGCGCGCGGCGGTCGCATCGAGCCGCGCCGCCTGTCAAATCTCATCACCCCGACATTGGACATTCCATCTGCTGGGGCAGTGCTGGAGCGCCTGAATGGCGCTGCCGATGCCGGGCAGGCATTGGCAGCCTTCCACCCCCCGCATGCACCTTATGGGCGCCTTCGCGCCATGCTGGCAGAGCTGCGCAAGGATCAAGGCCGTGGCGATGGAACGCCGATGGTCTCGATCCCGGAGGGGCCGCCCTTGCGTGTGGGCATGCGCGACGAGCGCGTGCCGCTGGTGCGTGCCCGCCTGCGTCTGGGGCCATCCGACGAGCCGGTTTTTGACCGGTCCACATCGGTTGCCGTCGCCGATTTCCAGAAGCAGGCCGGCTTGCCAGCCAATGGCATTCTCGGCCGCCAGACCGTGGCCGCGCTGGCATCGTCCACGGCGCCGCGCCAGGAATCAGACATCATTGCCCAGATGGAGCGCTGGCGCTGGCTGCCGGCCGAGCTGGGCGCTTCGCATATCTTCGTGAATATCCCCGAGTTTCAGGTGCGCGTCATGCGCGATGGCCAGCAGGTCCACCAGACCCGCGCCATTGTCGGCAAGCCCGAGACACCAACGCCGATCTTCTCCGACATGATGGACCATCTGGTGGTGAACCCGTCCTGGTTCGTGCCGCCCTCGATCATGAAGAAGGAGTTCCTGCCCAACCTCGCGCTTGATCCCGATTATGCCGCCAAGCGCGGCTATGAGGTCATCCGGCGCGGCAACAACATCACGGTTCGCCAGCCGCCGGGCGAGCGCAACGCTCTGGGCAACATCAAGTTCATGTTCCCAAACAGCCATGCCGTCTATCTGCACGACACGCCGAACCGGCGCCTTTTTGCCACAGAGCGTCGCGCCTACAGCCATGGCTGCGTGCGCGTGGACCAGCCCTTCGCCCTGGCCGAGCAAATCCTCGGGCGCGAGGCAGGCTGGTCATCCGAGCGTGTGCGCCGCATGGTCGGCTCCGGTGAACGCAGCATCAAGCTGCCGCAGAAATTGCCAATCCATCTGGCCTACAACACCCATGTGGTCGACGACGCCGGCCAGATGCAGACCTTTGCCGATCTCTACGGTTTCCATCGCCTGGTGCGGCAGGCGCTCGGCTTCCGCAGCTAGCGCAGCCAGAGCCGGCCCGCTGCATTGTTTTGCCATGATCTCGCGCTAGGCGTCACGATCATGCATGGTTGGCGGCGATCATGCAGAATGCTAACCTCACGTTAACGCTTCTCGGCAACTGTTCGTTCACCTTTCAAACGTCGCTGCTGTGCCTTCTGGCCGGCATGACCCCAACGATGAGTGGTCCAGCTTGATCCGTCCGGATGCCGCAACAGTTGAGGGAGCTGCCAGTCGCGCCGTTGTCCTGTGGCGCAGACGCAGGCTTCTGGTTGGCGGCACCTGCTGCATCCTCGCCTTCCTGACGGGCACGCGCCTGACGCAGGACGCCGTTGCCAATGGCGACACCCGCACAATTACCATTGCCCACATGCACACCAAGGAAGTGACGACCGTCACCTTCCGCCGCAATGGCCAATATGACAGCGCTGCCCTCCAGAAGCTGAACTGGGCCTTGCGCGACTGGCGCCGCGATGAACCCACCAAGATGGACCCGCGCCTGTTCGACATCGCCTGGGAGGTGCATCGCTCGGCCGGCTCCAGTGAGGCGTTCCATGTCGTGTCCGCCTATCGCTCACCTGCGACCAATTCGATGTTGCGGCGGCGCTCGCGTGGTGTGGCCAAGCACAGCCAGCACATGGCCGGCAAGGCGATGGACTTCTATCTGCCGGATGTCTCGCCCGCCCGCGTTCGCGAAGTCGGCATGCGGATCCAGCGCGGCGGCGTCGGTTATTATCCCAGCGCCAACAACCCGTTCATCCATCTCGATGTCGGCTCGGTGCGCTCCTGGCCACGCATGACGCGCGACCAGCTGGTGCGGCTTTTTCCTGACCACAAGACGGTGCATCTGCCCGCCGATGGCCAGCCCATGGGCGGCTATGAGGTGGCAAAGGCCGAGATTCTGGCGCGTGGCGGCACGGTCGGCGGATACAACACCTCCGATTTTGACGAGGGCGCGATCATCTCGTCGGGTCGCAAGAGCCTCTGGGCCGCACTGTTCGGCGGCGATGATGAAGACGAGGCCCCCGTGCGCGGGCGTCGCGGCGGTCGCTCCAGTTCGCCTTCCCAGGCGCTTGCCTTCGCAGGCGACAGCAACAGTGAAAGCGGCGGTCGCTTTGCCACCACCCTGCCTGTGCAAGTCGCTGACTCGACCAGTGTTGATCTCATCCGCGAGCGCTCGGCCCGCATCCGCCCCGATCGCAGGGGTGCGAGCCAGGAGACGCAGGTTGCCGCTCTGGCCAAGACGCCAGAACCTGCCGTTGCTGTTGCACCAAAGGTCGCGCCTGAAGAGGAAAAGCCGGCACCGGCCGCAAAGATCCAGCTGGTCAGCGTGCCGCTGCCAACCTTCCGCCCCAAGGGGCTGAAACTGCCGGATGCGCCAAAAGAACCGCCGAAGGAGCCTGTGGCTGTGGCGGCAGCATCGGCCACCGATGCGCCAGCACCGGCCACGCGGCTGGTGAGCGCCGCCCTTCCGCCCTTGCGCCCAACCGGCTTGCAGCCGGTTGAACCTGCGGCGCCAGTCTTGAGAACCGTTGTCGCCAAGCTGCCGCCCGAGCGGGCACGCTCAGGTCTGACGCCTGCGCCCGCGCCTGCGGTTTCTGTTGCAACGGCTCCCGTCGCCGCTGTAGCGCAGCCGAAAGCCGCTGCACCCGACCGCGCAGGGCTGAGCGCGCTCTTCGAAGCCGCCGCCAGCCCAACCGTTTCAAGCAAGCCCGTTGTGGTGGCCACCGCAAAAGCCAGGGCCTCGACAGCGGCCATGAATGGCTGGACCGTGGGCGCCAGCCCAGCCGCCTCGCTCGGCTTCACCAAGCCTGATGCTGCCGAAGGCCAGACCGGCAAGTTCAGCGGCAGCGCGGTCCGCGGCATGCCAACGACCTTCGTGCAGAACTGAGGCCGACCGGCTTCTGGCAGTCGGCCTGAAGCCTCAGATCGATTCGCCAACCGCCTGCAGATAGAGGTCCATGATGGCCTCTTCCTCGCGGCGCTCCTGCAGGTCGCGCTTGCGGATCGCGATCACCTTGCGCAACACCTTGACGTCATAGCCATTGGCTTTCGCCTCGCCATAGACTTCCTTGATGTCGTCAGTGATCGTCTTCTTCTCTTCCTCAAGCCGCTCGATGCGCTGCACGATGCTCTTGAGCTGGTCACCCTGAACCGGGTCACTCATGGGTCTGTCCTCGCTTGTGCTGTGATTGAAATCCGCGACTGCCATCGCCCGCTTCGGGGCTGCGCGTCAATCATTCAAAGCTCAATGATCGGGCTTGTTCACCTCAAAAGCGGCCTTCTGGGCTGCGCTCGCTTCAAGCTGGTGCTTTGCCTGCCAGTCGGCATAGGCCATGCCATAGACGAGCTCGCGGCTCTCATCCTTGCTGATCGCAAGGCCCTTGGCGTCCGCAGCATCTTTCAGCCAGTTCGACAGGCAGTTCCGGCAAAACCCGGTCAGGTTCATCATGTCGATGTTCTGCACATCGCCGCGCGTGCGCAGATGCGCAACCAGCCGCCGGAAGGCCGCCGCCTCAAGATCGGTCATGGTCTGGGGATCAATCGCGTCCATCTTGGCCTCGCTGGGTTGGCATTCCGTTGTCACCTGCTGCTTGAGATGGCAGTGCCGCCAGCCATGCGCAAGAAGTCCGGACAACTACCGCGACGCAAACACAGGCGCAGAGGCCATCTCGTCGATTTCGCGGATGATGTCAGCGGGCACCACATGGTGTGGCATATGGCCTGCCGTGGGCAGCGGCACGAAGCGCGCACCCGGAATGCGGCTTTCCAGCGGGCGGGAATGGATGATGGCCGAGGTGATCGTATCAAGCAGGCCGTGGAAGATCACTGTTGGCGCGCGAACGTCGCCATAGCGCTCCGATTGCGCCACCACTTGCGCGTGAAGCGCTGCCACATCCTGCGCGTTATAGGCAAAGCTGTCGGGCCGCAGCAGCAGGCCGATCTTGCCGCGCGCGCTGTAGCCGGGCGTCACAGGGTCTGGCGCAAACACGCTGACCGCCCCCTCATCCAGTCTGAGGGCACCGGCAGGCACCGCGACAAGCCGCGTGAAGAGCGGCCCGATCAGCGGCCATGAGGACGGGTGATAATACCATGCGATGCCGCCTGGCCAGGGCATGGCGACCGGCGCCAGCAGCACCAGTCCGCGCACCAGATCAGGCCGCTCCAGCGCCAGGTTCAGCGCCATGACGCCAGCCAGCGAATGGGCTACGACAATCACCGGCCCGGCCTTCTGACGCTCCAGCAGCTCGGCCATCAATGCGGCCTGAAAGACGGGCGATGCGGCGGCCCTCCCACCGATCCGGTCGCTCCAGCCAAGTCCTGGACGATCCGGCGCAATGATGCGATAGCGCGCCAGCTCCGGCCCCAGTTGCGCCAGCAGATCCGCATGGTTGGAGGAGGCGCCATGCAGCAGCAGCACCGTTCCCCGCGAAGCGCCGGAGGCCGGCCTGTCGACCAGATGCAGCTTGCCGTCGCGCAGGGGCACGAAGCTGCCGACAGGTGGATATTCGCGCGCGGCCTGGGCTGCGATGTTCGTTGTCGCGAACCACAAGGCACCGGCCGCGAGGACAAGTAGGCTGGCGAGGGCAAGGCCAATCATGCGCAGGATCATGCAGCGTTTACGCCGCAAGCCCCGAAATGGTTTCAGGCATCGCGCCCGTCCACATCGAGCTTCAGGCCCTCGATCAGGTCTTTCAGGCCTTCCAGATGCGGATGCACGGCGATGGCGCCGCGATAGGCCTTCAGCGCATCCTTGTCGCGACCTTGGGAGCGCATGATAACCCCCAATCCGGCAAGCGCGCCGAAATGGCGCGGCTCGCGCCGCAAGGTCTCGCCAATGTCGAGCATCGAGCGCACGGGATCGCCAGCCAGATAGAAAGCATTGGCGCGCTGGTTCCAGCCTTCCGCCCAATCCGGCTCCAGCAGCACCAGCCGGTCGAGGATCTCGATGGCCAACTCGTGATCGGTAGATTTCAGCGCTTCCTGCGCCCGACCCATCAGCAGATCGGCTGTGTCGGACCCGGAGCGCGCCCACCGCCGCTGAATAAGCCCTGCAATGCCCTTGGCTTCCTCGGCGGTCTTGGTGGCGGCCAGCCGCTCGAACAGCTTGTCGAGCGATGCACGTGCACCTTCTTCGGGCGCAACTTTCGGCGATGATTCGGCAGGAATGGCCGGGCGCAAAGATGGCAAGGTCTGGGGCGGCAAGGTCTGGGGCACAGGCGCCGATTGCGCAAAGACCTGCCCCGCACTCAACGCAAGGGCCAGAACCATTGCCCCTGACGGCAGGCAACGCATCATCAACCTGTTCCAGCGCTCTGACAT
>JANMMX010000374.1:0-3480 GCA_031373605.1 Allobosea sp.
GCCCTTTCGGCCTTCTCCTGTCTCCATCGGTTTGAGATAGGCAGCCGTCGCCTTGCCGGCATGCTCGACAAACTGGCCGATATTGCGTGCAAGCACATCAAAATCAGGCATGTTTGGCGATGGTGTGCCTCCGTCAATCGCGTCATTCAAGGGCACGCTGCCAACCGCCGGCAGGGCGGCCTTGGGCGCGATATCAGGTCTGGTTGCGGCAAGCTCGATTGCAGCAGGTGCTTTCGCCGCAGGCGTGACCGCAGAGGCCTTTGTCCTCTTGCCAGTCTTGTTCTTGCTGCCTGAAGCCACCATGCCCGAACACCTCCGCCTGACTTTTCTATCTCTGCGGTGTGCCGTGGCTTTATCGAAGCCGCTCGCCACCGCATTTTCGACCTATTAACACCCTAGCCACCATAAATGACAAACGATTCATGGAAGGTGCGGGCCATGCGGGTTCAGGTTCTGAAAATTGGCCGTCACGTGCTGCTTCTGGCTGCCCTGGCGCCAGCGCTTGGCGGCTGCCTGCAGGGAACGCCAGTCCAGTCGGCAGCGCAGATCACCGGATTTTCGACAACGCCTGGAGAGCCGAAGGATTTCGTGAAGGAAGGCCGCGTCGGCGACGTGAACTACATCCCCGTTGGCACCAAGATTGACCGCCCGGCCAAACGCATCACACCGGGCGAATTCAAGGCACTGGAAGGCCAGCTTGACGCGCAGCGCGGCTCCAATGAAGCGGCAGCTTCGCAGGCGAAAGTGCTGGGCTCAACGCCGCCACCAGCGCCCCCGACGGTCCAATAGCGCCAAGCGCTCCAGACGCCGGCAAACGAGCCGCACCATCGATATTTATGCATCAGATCAATTTTATTGCGCAAAACAGTCTGCACAGACAGAAGATACGATGATACGGGAACCAAACCGCAGGGTTGTGCCACATCGGCCGTCTTGCCAGATCAGGAACTGACGACGATGGCTGATTTTCACCGCATCAAGCGCTTGCCGCCCTATGTTTTCGAGCAGGTCAACAAGATCAAGGCCGCCGAGCGCGCCAAGGGTGTGGACATCGTCGATCTCGGCATGGGCAATCCCGATCTGCCGGCGCCGCGCCATGTCATCGAAAAGCTGATCGAGACTGCGGGCAAGCCACGCACCGATCGCTACTCTGCCTCGAAAGGCATTGGCGGCCTGCGCCGCGCACAGGCCAGCTATTACGAGCGGCGCTTCGGCGTGAAGCTTAATCCAGACACGCAAGTGGTGGCGACGCTCGGCTCGAAAGAGGGCTTTGCCAACATGGCCCAGGCCATCACCGGGCCGGGCGATGTCGTGCTGGTGCCCAACCCGAGCTACCCTATCCATGCCTTCGGCTTCCTCATGGCGGGTGGCGTGATCCGCTCGGTTCCCGCTGAGCCGACGCCGGCGATGTTCCCGGCGCTCGAACGGGCCGTGATGCATTCGGTGCCCAAGCCGATTGCTTTGGTCGTTTGCTACCCGTCCAACCCGACAGCCTATGTCGCTGGCCTCGATTTTTACCGCGATCTGGTCGCGTTCGCGAAGAAGCACGAGCTCATCCTGCTGTCAGATCTGGCCTATGCCGAGGTCTATTTCGACGAGGCGAACCCGCCACCATCCGTGTTGCAGGTGCCGGGCGCCATCGATGTCACGGTCGAGTTCACCTCCATGTCCAAGACCTTTTCGATGGCCGGCTGGCGCATGGGCTTTGCTGTTGGCAACGAGCGTTTGCTGGCAGCCTTGGCGCGCGTCAAATCCTACCTCGACTACGGCGCCTACACGCCGATCCAGGTGGCGGCTGCAGCGGCACTCAATGGTCCGGATGACTGCATCCGCGAGATGCGCGATGTCTATCGCAAGCGCCGCGATGTGCTGGTCGAGAGTTTCGGTCAGGCTGGCTGGACCTTTCCGGCTCCAGAAGCTTCGATGTTTGCCTGGATCGCGATCCCCGAGAAGTTCCGCCATCTCGGCAGCCTCGAGTTTTCCAAGCTCCTGATCGAGAAGGCAGAAGTGGCGGTTGCGCCCGGCATCGGCTTTGGCGAGCACGGCGACGACTTTGTCCGCATCGCCATGGTCGAGAACGAGCAGCGCATCCGGCAGGCGGCGCGCAATCTCGCGAAGTTCTTCAAGACAGCAGACACCAACCTGCACAACGTGATCCAGATTGCCAAGGCAGGCTGATCGCCCGAGGCTCATCAATCCCAACGCTTGCCAACTCCAAGGGCTTGCCAACTCCAAAGACTTGCCAATCGCCAAGCCCGTTCCAGTGCTGTAAGTCCCGTTGCTTGATCGGTGATTCAGCAGCGGCGCAGGCCGTCAGGAGCGGTTTGACGTGACGTCGGGACGGTTGGTTGCCTTGGTCTTCGGGCTTGTTGCGGTTGTGGGCGCGGTGCTGACCTGGGATGCGTCAAAGGGACGTGTGCCGGAAACAGATTCCAGCGTCATCGCGGCGGTCCTCGGGGCGACCATCAACCGGCAATGCGCGCGCGATGTCAGTGCGGCATTGGCGCCGGTCCTGCCCGTCGGCATGGCGCGCGGACAGGCCGAGACGCTGCTGGCCGCGGCCACCATCCGCCTGCCGCGTCCCTGGTTCTGGAAGCCGCAGCGGCTGGACCGTACCAGCATCGTCGGCGACAGGCTGGAGATGCGCCGCACAATCAAGGCAACGGTTTTCGGTTCGGAAACACTCATTCTGGACGCTGGTTTTGCCGAAGATAAGCTGGCTGCGCTGAAAGCGCGCGTGGAGTGCAGCTTCTGAACCACCATGCATGTGCGTGCAGCAGCCCGTTCCGTCGCTCCCGGCGTTGACACAGGTGCCGCCACATGCGACCCCGCGACCATCATGAGCACGCCACTTCGCATCGGCGTCGCGGGGCTTGGCACCGTTGGCGCATCCGTCATCCGCATCCTGAAACGGCAGGAAAACCTGATGGCCGCCCGCTGTGGCCGGGGCGTGCGCGTTGTCGCTGTTTCGGCCCGGGACCGCACGCGTGATCGTGGCATCGATCTGAGCGGTTTCAGCTGGTTCGATGACCCTGTTGCGATGGCGGCAAATCCCGACATCGACTGCATCATCGAGTTGGTCGGCGGCGATGAAGGCGTGGCACGAGACACGGTCGAGACTGCGCTCAGGCATGGCAAGCATGTGGTGACAGCGAACAAGGCGCTGCTGGCCAAGCATGGCATGGCGCTGGCAGCCCTGGCCGAAGCCAACAACGCGGCGCTGGCGTTTGAGGCTTCGTCCGCAGGCGGCATCCCGGTGGTGAAGACCCTCCGGGAAGCGCTGGCTGGCAACAATGTCACGCGCCTTTCGGGTATTCTCAACGGCACCTGCAACTACATCCTTTCGCGCATGGAGCTTGAGGGCCTGACGTTTGAGGATTGCCTCAGGGATGCGCAGCGCCTGGGCTATGCCGAGGCGGACCCGACCTTCGATGTCGGCGGCTTCGATACCGCGCACAAGCTGGCGATCCTGACGAGCCT